>NZ_JAOPHO010000139.1:0-3550 GCF_033141925.1 Peribacillus sp. CSMR9 | reverse complement strand
AAACCGTTGAGCCAATCCGGAACTTTGAGAATGTAACTATCCATAAAGGCTTCATACATTATTCGATGGTATATACATATAAGTTTAACGAGCTGCATGTTTTTTTGTATTCCATACTCAACAAATTATAACGTAGAATCTGTACCAAAATATATAACACAATGGTGGATTTCATACTTAAATAATGATTGGATATATACTAATGATCTTCAACAATCGGGCGCTTTAATGGAATAAGGATCATAGAAATGATCAAACTTTTTTATAAAAGAATGATTCAATTGAATATAGAAAAAGCGTGTTTTGATCAATCTTTTTTCAAAACACGCTTTTTCTATTTGCTATTTTATCAAGGTTTATAGAGTTAATTTAATCAAACTTTATTTCAATGCTACACCAGAACGAAAATTTTGTGCATCTTCCTCGTTTTTATCGTTTTGGGGTAACTCGTTATTGTTAGCTTGAAGGCGATGTGACGCTACCCTATAAGGCTTTTTTATGGATATATACTGATCTAGGAAGTGAGTAATTCACTTTACAAAAAATAAACAAGCGTACCATAAGTGTGTATATGGGTACGCTTGCAAGTGTTAGTGTGTATAGGTTATTAATGTTAAATCAATTTATGTGATCACTCGTTTGCAATTAGCTTTAAATGTTCAAAACCTTGTCTTGTAATAAGGAGTGTACTTCCTTTCATTTGGACGCTGTCTTTCAGCAGCACATCAGATCCGCGTCTCCAAAGAAGGTAAACATACTTAGGGTTTTTTCCAAGTTCAACGCTTGCTTCCCGAGCTGTCATAATGCTGTCCCACACCTTAATAATAAGCACCTCCTGATTTAAAATATCCCTCCCCGTAATTAAATTTATACCACAAAGTATCTTGATTTACTCTTAATTTTCATCTTTCGTCCAAGCGTTTTCTTCGCTGCAATTCCCTTCTTTCTCGTTCTTGAAGCTCCAATTCTCTTGCTCTTTCATTCCGTTTTCCAAGGCTGCCATAAAGTAAATTACGCTCATTTTTCATCAAAGACAACTTATAATGAAAACTCGATTCTTCATCAATCCCATAATGCTTTTTAAGAAAATTGATATTCCTTTTAGCCATATCATATTGCTTAAATTGATAATAATTTTCTTGCTTAAATTTTGTTTTATCATCAGACTTTTTATAGTCTGTAATTAAAGGATAACTATTTTTATAAATAGAAAAACAGTCCTTCATTTTTTCAAAATCAAATATTTCATCATCAATGGCAGTTAGCTGTTTTTCAAAGTTGTCTATAAGGTTTTCCGTTTTAATTTCAACCTCATTTAATTCTTCCAGTGAAATATTTTCTTTATAAAGCTTGCTGCTTATTTCATTTAAATAATTAATATTTTGCTTTGTAGCCCACTTATGCAATCCTTTATTATTTTTAAATTTCTCCTGCGATTTATCAATCCATTGTTTATCAATAATATTTTGTTTAATTGGCACAAACTCTTTATTTTCTATTCTGTAACGAATGGATGATTCAAAGTAATTTAACCCCAATGTTTTTGTTCTCATAAATTTGTTTGACTTTGGATTTTTAAAAGATAAATATTTACCTTTTTTATGTTCATATCCTTGTTGATCCATCAGCTCTAAAAAGTTTTCAAACGAGTGGGCCTTTTTAATATTTTCGTCAATAAGTCCTTCAATTTTCCCTTTGAAAGATTGTTTTTTTGCTCTCGTTACATACTCATTAAAAGCTAAATATTTATCCTTTTTTCCTTCTTTTTCGATAATCGTTAGCCCATGTTCTTTTGAAACTTTGTCATTTTCCCTCCTTAGATCATAAAGGGTATGTTGTCTTTTAGTATCAAACATTTTTAAGTCTTCAAAATTAATGGAATTAAAAATAATATGGTTATGCAAATTTTCCGTTTCAATATGAGTAATAACCGCATACTGGTGCTTGCCTTTAAAATAATTATCTGCTAATTCAACACCATATTGATGTGCCTGTTCAGGCGTTAAATTATCATCACTGTTGAAGGATTGAATGATCATTCTTGCTGCCATATCTTTGTTGCTATTATTCTGTTCATTGTAATCAAATAGAATATCATTAAAATCTCTTTCAATTGTTTCAACATTACACCCATAAGATGTTACTAATTCTTCATTTGTTTTGTAATCTTGAAGGCTATATTTTATTACTGCTTTTAAATCTTTAACCTTTTGTATTTTCACGATTGACAATAAAATCAACCTCAACTTTTTTTAAATTAATAATAAACCTCGTATTCATCTAATATTTCCTTCAAATTAAACCAATCATTATTATCAAATATGTTATCTAATTTTAATAATTTCATTTTTAATTTTTGTGTATATATAAAGATTTTATCCGCAAATTCAATCAGTCGTTTGTCTTCCAATTCAAATAACGTATCACCATATAAATATCTCCAAAAATATTCTGCTACGTATTTACTCTGTTCTGGGGAATTTTCAACTGCCTGACCAATGTAAATAAAGTCGTCTTTTATTTGTTCATATATTTCTTCTAACACTACTTTTTTAGGAACGTCAATTTTATTTTCTTCTAATGCTTTTATTAAATTCTCTTTTTCTTTAAGACTCAAACTTTCACTGGTGAAATTCATCTTTAAATCAAGTAAACGATCATACTCTTTATTCATTAAATCAATGATTATTTTTTGGTTAGTTTTTAAAAAATCTATGTCATTATTTGAATAAGCACCCAATGTATTAACCTTGCGAATTAAGCTGTTAATATTTTTACCAATGTAATTTATTTCGCTTGTTAATTTCCTATAAATGCTCATATCAATATTTAAACGAAAATGATTTTTTGCGCTTTCAATTAAGAAAGCAGAAACAGAATTAAAATCTAATATTTCTGCTTTATTTTTAATAAAATCCTTTTGTTCTTTAGTAACCCTCAACAAGATATTTTCCGTTTTATTTGTCATTTACAACACCTCTTTTTATAAGAAAATTCGAGCGAAGCGACAACAAATATTGCTGCTTATTTTAATAAAATAAGTAGCATTATATTTGTAAAGGTCGTAGGAATCTCCTACCAAGTCAAAAACAACGTTTTTGGGGTTTGTATATACAAACCCGTAGCTTGCCCCTTCATTAAATCCTAATCTGTTCTTCTCTAAATCATACCAGTTTAAGCCAATTTGCGGCATAATTAAAGAAAGTCTAGAAAAAAAAATAATGAGAGGGGAAATGATATGGTATCCATAGATAAACATACACAAGTCGGAATTGAAATCGTTTCAGAGGGAAGTAAACTAACAGGGGAACTCATTTTAAAAATTCTTCAATCGGTAAATGATTTGTTACAAAGGGAAAATGATAAACAGGATTTTATCCTAAAGGATAATACAAAAGAAGGTAAACAAAGCATAAAGGATTTAGTAAAAAAACATAGTGATGGCGTAATGTCCTTTGATGATAATTTAACTAAAGATCAAGTTGGGGATTATCAAAAGACATTCAAAGAAATGGGTGTAGATTTTTCAATCGTTAAAAATGATAATGAT
>NZ_JAOPHO010000138.1:0-3557 GCF_033141925.1 Peribacillus sp. CSMR9 | reverse complement strand
AACTGAACCGCCGTATACCGAACGGTACGTACGGTGGTGTGAGAGGTCGGAGGCTAGGCGCCTCCTCCTACTCGATTCCTTCCTTTATTTTATGATTCATCATTAATTAGGATTAAACATCATAATATCCCAATTAAAAGGAGGCTTAATTATGAATGACTATAACTCTCTTTGTGAACAATTTGCCAAAATTCTAAATGGGAAAAGCGACATAAATAAAGGTGTTTGTTCTGTATCCTTGCATCGCAATATTGAAGTGTTTGTCCAAGGGCGTCCGAGTAACTCAGTTGTACCAGTAGGGGTTTTATTTGAATCATTGGATCAAAACGGTATTGCATTAAATTTGGGTGAAATAGCAATTTTACAAGAAGAAATTCCAGGATTTATGCAATCAGTTGTCCAACAGGGGATTATTGTTAGTGCCTTGCATAATCATTGGTTATATATGAAACCTTCGATTTTGTATATTCATATTCAATCAGTCGAACCCCCATTAAATTTCGCGAAAAAATTGGCGCATTCTTTTTCAACTTTAAGCAGCTATCCAGTTCGATAAATTGATATTTGTTCGTATAAACAAGGCGTTAGCGGTAAATTCTACTGGATTAAATTGAGGGATTTATAAAAGGTTTTAAGTATTTTTTATTGAATTCTTATTTAACAAAAGGATGTTTTACTAAAACCAGGGGGTGCTGCGGCAGCCTTTTTCTTATGGAACGAAAGGGGCAGATGAATTGAAGATGAAAAAACAGAAGAAAAGTGAAAAGCTCTTTCCGTTTTTAAGATTTGCTGTTTAAAAGGTGAGTAACAACTCTTGGAAAAATACAGGATAGGCTGGTTCTGTATAAATGATAAAATAGTTAGAACTATATTAAAGGAGACTTACTATTTTGGAAGCTAAATGTGCTAAATTTTATGAGTTTGGGCATCCACAAAAAGTTATAAAAGTGGAAAATAAATTCATTCAAATGCCTGTGGACGGGGAAGTCCTTGTACGGATGACTGCACGTCCTATCAATCCATCTGACTTGCTGCCCATTCGGGGCGCATATTCCCACCGAATTCCCTTGCCTTCCGTTCCTGGTTATGAAGGCGTCGGCATAGTGGAAGCGGTGGGTCCTTCGGTTTCGCAAGAGCTGATTGGCAAGCGTGTTCTGCCTTTGCGCGGTGAAGGTACCTGGCAGGATTATGTTAAAACATCTGCGGATTTGGCAATCGTCATTCCTGATTCCATTGAGGACCATATAGCAGCGCAATTATATATAAATCCGATAACCGCTTGGTTAACAATCACAGAAGTATTGGCATTGAAACCTGATGATGTATTACTCGTGAATGCTTGCGGATCTTCCATTGGCCGCATCTTCACCCAGTTATCCAAGATTCTTGGATTTAAGCTGATTGCTGTAACCAGAAACAATACCTATACGGAAGAACTGCTTAAACTTGGTGCTGCATATGTAATCGATACGTCTGAATCATCATTGCATGATACCGTGATGGAGTTGACGAATGGACGCGGAGCGAACGCGGCCATAGATTCGGTGGGAGGTACAGATGGTTCCGAGTTAGCCTTTTGTGTTCGGCCTGAAGGCATCTTATTAACGATTGGTCTTTTATCAGGAAAGTCTGTAAATTGGGCGGAAATTTCACAAAGGACAAAAATAAATGTTAAAATGTTTCATCTACGGCATTGGAACCAACAGGCATCCGTTCAGACTTGGCAAGAAACGTTTAACCTTTTGATGGGATTCATTAACGATAAAAGATTGAGTTTCATGGTGCCGGATTCTTACTACGGCCTTGGGGATGTACAAGAAGCCATTCGTGTCATGGAAACCCCTATGAGCAATAGGGGGAAGATTTTTTTAAGCAACTGATTTTGAGTTCTTCATCAATTCGTTAAATTTGCAATGGGGATCATCGATGTGGTTTGCTGATAAAATTGAAACAAGATTATTCCGTTCACTCTTCCAATAGGTTCCTAAGGTAAATGGAAATGCTCCCTGATAATATGGAATTACTTGATTATCTGTAAGAGGCTAGTTTAGAATGCGGAATAGTAACATGACATGTTGTTCAATGATACGAAAAGACTTTGGAGGAAATAATTACATGAAAACGATATATATGAATGGTACCTTTTTTACGATGGACAAGGAAAATCAAATCTTTGAAAAAGGCATGATGATTGTACAAGATCAAATCATATCCTACATCGGCCAGCATTCTGAAGAACAATTGGCAGATGCCGATCAAGTGGTCGACCTTGGCGGAAAATGGATTATGCCAGGTCTAGTGAATGCCCATTCGCATATTGTGATGACCCTTTTACGCGGAATCGGGGACGATATGCTGCTGAAGCCATGGCTTGAAACGAAAATATGGCCGATTGAAAGCCAGTTTACAACGGAAATCGCCTCTGTAAGTTCTCAGCTTGGCATTATGGAAATGCTGAAATCAGGAACAACGACATTTTCGGATATGTTTAATCCTAATGGAATAGATGCAGGTGCTGTCATGGAGACGATAGGCGAAACAGGAATGCGCGGAGCCTTTTCCTACACGATTTTCAGCTTAGGTACGGAAAAAGAACAAAAAGCGAACCTCATGGGAGCTGAGCAGTTTTCAAAAAACTATAAGACGTTTGCCGATGGCCGCCTGACTACCATGGTAGCGCCACACAGCCCTTATGCTTGTACACCTGAAGCGATTATGGAAAGTGCACGGATTGCAAAAGAGAATGATTTGATGGTGCACATTCACGTTTCGGAAACGGACTTTGAAATCCTTGACATCGAAAAGCGTTTTGGATTCCGTCCTGTCGAGCACCTTCGCCGCTTAGGTCTTTTTGATCAGCCTACAGTGATGGCCCATGGTGTCGTACTCAATGATGAAGAGCGGGCGATACTAAAACAGCATGATGTTCGGGTTGCTCATAATCCAATCAGTAATCTGAAGCTGGGATCGGGAATTGCTGATATCGTCAGCCTTCTTGATGCAGGCATTAAAGTTGGGGTTGCAACAGATGGTGTTGCTTCCAACAACAACTTCGATATGTTCGAGGAAATGAGAACGGCGGCATTATTGCAAAAAGGCATCTATAAGGATGCCACTAAATTCCCTGCTCAAACGGCACTGGCCATGGCCACGAGAATGGGTGCCGAAGCAATCGGCATGGGTCATACGGGATCACTTGAAGCAGGTAAAAAAGCAGATTTCATCACCATTTACCCTTATAACAAAGAGCATCTGCAGCCGCTGAGTGAAGCGTATTCGCATTTGCTTTATGCAGCCCGCGGAAATGATGTATCTGATGTATACATTGACGGCAAGATGATTGTGAAAAATGGCGAATGCTTAACGATCGATGAAGAAAAAGTAATTGCCGAAACGAATCGTCTGCAGGGCACACTATCACGATAACCATGATGAATGAACAAACGTATGCACGAAAGAAGGAGCTCGCCATTTGCAGCTCCTTTTTGTGCGCCCGGCATGGGTGCAATCTATAGGGTGAAAGTCCCGAACCATGAAGGCAGTAGTAGTGGTTAGCT
>NZ_JAOPHO010000137.1:0-3634 GCF_033141925.1 Peribacillus sp. CSMR9 | reverse complement strand
TCTGCATTAACTAACTTAGTTGTAGTAAACATTAACATTATCACGAAAAACATAACCACAAATTTTCTCATATTTCACCTCTTTTTAAGCATAAATTACCCTATTTAACTAAAATTAATTCTTGAACTATCCTGCCCCTATAGTTGCATAAGAAAAGGAGCTGCTGATCAGCTCCTGCTAATGGATTAAAGCACAATTTAAATGCAATAACACAATGTGTTATTCTTGAATCATTCCTTTGGACATTTTTTCAAACAGTTCTATGGGCATTGTAAATTTGGTTGTTTTATCATTACGCCAATATGTAACTATTTCTATCTGATTTCCTTTTCTTTCTACTTCTAACAATGAATTCTCACCTTTATCCCTAATTGAAACATATGGTCCATTTTTCTTTTCTTTCTCTTTATATTCATAATTCATAAAATCCCTCCCCAATCCTATTTTAATGACCAAAATTGTACAATAGCCAACCATATAATTCTTCCATTAAACTCCCTGTTAATTTAAAAAAGGGCATTACCATCGTTCAAGTCACGCACCCATTAGCTTAATATTTCTCTATTCTTTATTTCTGTTCATTAAGTTTGAAAATAGAGGATAATGTTTCGCCGTCTTTCCCTTCCACAACGCCCCATACCTGCTTTTCATCCTGCACGTCTGCGGAGCCATTTTCGTTGAACCACACCTTATATTTCTGCCCTTCCTTGTTATCTTGGTCTATAAACCAAAATACAGCATCTTCTTTGCTACCTTTATCAACTGATACTGTTTTATCCCATTTGACATCTGCTATAATGTCTTCAATCTTTTTGACACTTTCTTTATCCAATACAGCTCGTCTATCACTTAATCCACCGTACTCTACTATTTGTATTTGATAGACAACGTCTTTTGCCTCAGGAGAACCCGAAGTTTTAGAGGAACTTGAACATCCCCCTAACGCCACAATAATAACAAGCAAACTGAAACTCCATAATAATTTCCTCATACTCACACCTCTTTTTTCCAATTGTACCATTCATAAACAGTGTTGATTGAGGAATTTTAGTTTTTTATCAACTCCATTTTACTACTTCTTGTTAAACTAAACTGCCCCGTTAGTGCCATAAGAAAAAGGCTGCCTCAGCAACCTTCCTTATTGAAGTAAAGACCCATTAGTTGAAGAGCAGTATTATTATACAAAGTATATTAATCCAGAAATACCCAAACAGATTACAGCTATGAGACCTGAGATTAATGCTATTTTCGTTCTAAAGCTTCGATTTTTTGTTGTTTCTGAATGATAATTTGCTCTTTGTTGTTGGCCACCTGTCCATGCTCCGATAAAAACACCTGAAATAACAATACTTACTATCCCAACAATAAGAAAAAACTGAAACATTAATAACTCCCCCTTGTTAGGCTCTCGTATATTTTCATTACATATTATACCATGGAATTCATTGGGTTTCTTATAGAACTATCCTGCCCCGTTAGCCATCCATGAATCGCAAAAATCGGCGATTCACCACAAAGAATGAAAATGGTTAGGAAGTGTCAATACTGATACTAACCTTAATCCAGTCAACCCTAATCTATATGCTAATTTATTAACGCTCTCCTCTTTTTTAAAACGATTGAGCAGGGTCTTCTTAATATTGTCATTTTTCTTTTTTAAAGAAACTTATTTTCATGGTAGTTGCATAAAGAAAGAGCTGCCTTCAAGACAACTCCGATCTTCAGCTAACGCACCCTTTAGCGTAAGTACATTACTTCATATTCTTAATCTCCAGACCGTGACATTTAAAGTTATGATTAGGATTTTTCCTAACCTCTTCTTTCTGAAGTTCATACATGGCTATCTTATAGTTTATTTCCTCCAAGTGCCTTAAGTCTTCTTCAATTTTCTTCTGCACTTCCAATTTATGCTTCACCAACATTTCTTGTCTTTGCAAGAAGGTAGCATTTCCTACTCCAAAAAGATCCTTATATTCTTTTATCTTAGCAAGAGACATTCCTGTCTCTTTGAGACAACGAATAAAAGAAATCCAATCTATATGTTGTTCGGAATAAACTCTTCGACCATTCTCATCACGAGATACATTTGGCAGTATCCCTTGCTCTTCATAAAATCTAAGTGTCTTTGCCGTTATATTTAAGTTCTCCACTACATATTTCATTGAATACAACATTTACCTGCCCCACCTTTATCTACAGTTACTGTAACTAAAATAATATCATAAAGGATTCTGAAAATCCAAAAATCTTGGTTTAATCATGTTAATATTTATGCTTGACTTACCCTAACGTCAACTAATTATACTAAAGTAGAACTTCCAATAGGGAGAGTTATGATGGCTCATCATGGTAACAATAATGCAGTAAGATAAACTTCCATCATTACAATAATTTAGGATAGAGAGGTTAATGAAATGAATCAAAAATACAGTAAGTTATTTGAATCCTTCACATTCAGAAGTGGAATAACAATCAAGAATAGAGTCGTTATGGCACCTATGACAACATGGTCAAGTAATGACGACCTTACCATTTCGGATGAAGAGGTAAAATATTACAAACAAAGAGTAAATGGAGTAGGACTCGTCATTACAGGGTGTACTCATGTTACACCGAATGGACAGGGTTTTACGAATGAATTCGCTGGGGACAATGATGAATTTATTCCAAGTTTACGAAAATTAGCTGAGGCAGCGAAAAGTGGAGGCTCTCCTGCGATACTACAGATTTTTCATGCAGGCAATAAAGCCTTACCTGGATTGGATGTAGTTAGTGCGAGTAGATTGCAACCTGAGGCTACTGCTTTGGGCACAACTGCAGAAACAAGAGAACTATCACATGAGGAAATCCTGTCGATTATACGTGCTTTTGGAGACACAACGAGAAGAGCGATTGAAGCCGGATTTGATGGCGTCGAAATTCATGGGGCTCATGGATTTTTAATTCAGAATTTCTGGTCGCCAGCGACAAATCAACGGACTGACCAATGGGGAGGATCACTTGAAAATCGCTTACGTTTTCCATTGGCAATTATTGAAGAAATCAAAAATGTCATTGAAAAACATGCTACAAAACCATTCATTTTAGGATTCAGATTTTCCCCTGAAGAATCCTCCAAAGTGGACGGATTACGTATGAAAGACACATATAAATTAATTGATTTCCTTATTGAACAAAATTTAGATTATATACATGCTTCATTAGATAATGTGTCTTCAAAGCCAGTTGATAGTCAAGATGAAAAAACACGGCTTGAATTGATTCTTGAAAAAGCGAACGGTAAGGTACCGGTGTTGGCTGCTGGTTCCATGATAACACCAGATGATGCACTTAAAGCTATGGATTTAGGATTACCGTTTGTAGCTATTGGGCATGCGTTAATTATGAATCCTGATTGGGTTGAAAAGGTCGCAAATGGACTTGAAGACGAGGTCGCTTCTGAGTTGGACGTATCGAAACTTGACCAGCTTAATATTCCAGAAAAACTATGGAATGTAATTCAAGCATCGCCAGGTTGGTTTAATATTAGTAAATAAAAAAGTAGCCCTACGGGCTACTTTCAGACTGTAGACAAACTCGATGAAAATCGAGTTTGTCTATTTTTTATGAGTTGTACAATTTGGCCGTTGATTTT
>NZ_JAOPHO010000136.1:0-3637 GCF_033141925.1 Peribacillus sp. CSMR9 | reverse complement strand
ACCACAATAAAAATGAAAAGTAAATATACGTGCAAAATAGCACTTAAAATAAGTGCAAATTATCACCTAAAGTAACAGAGGAGCACCAAGACAGATATGATTGCCGTGTCCAAATGCAATCTGAGGACTTGGATTATGGTGAATATCAAATTCATGGTCGCGTTCAATTTCGTCTCGATTAGCTGATGCAAGCAGAGCTAATATTATTTGGCCTTTTTGTAAGTGTTTGCACCCTTTAAAGCTTAGTTTAAAAGCTACCTATTTCACTAAACTTATCAAAGGAAATTTTTCCTGCTGACAGGATTGTGCTGTTAGCGTGGGCTAAATACTAACATTATAAAAAAACTTCATCATTTTGACCTAACTGGCCCTAAATAGCGAGCTCTTTTTTTATGGTAATATTGTCCTCATATGGTATAATAGTTACAGAGAAAGAGCGTGTTAGCTATTGATAAACCCGAAAACATGCTAAATATTCCTTTTTTATATTTGTTACGTGACTATTATCGTATTTAGTACTTTTAAATCGAGTTTTTGAATAAATCAATATATAATTAGAAAGCGAGATAATAGATTTAAATTTATTAAGGAGGGACATAGAATGATGGAATGGGCTCTAATCATTTTGTTTGGTGTAGCAGTTTTACTGTTCATTTTATCGTTTATTAAAAAGGATTCTGTAAAAGTGGACAGTCAATTGGAACAGCTTGCTATTACTTTTGGAAATGAAATGAATGTATTACAGGAAAAAATCAGGAACATCGAGATAGATGCTGAAATTACGGTGCAAGAGGCAGGCATTCTTGCAATGTCTTCTGAAAAGCGGAACTTGTTGCGTGAAGTACTCGACCTACATAAGCGAGGCTATTCATTTGAAAGCATCGCACTGAAAACAAAACAGACGGAAAATGAGATAGAAGGCTTGCTTACTCCTTACATTAAAACGAAGAGTGAAAGGAGAAATGTGGCCAATGACATCTAAATCAATGCGCAGCTTTGCCGGTGGCCTTATTGTTGCGGCAGGTTTGTGCGGTGCAGTGTATTTCTTTGGTCCAAGTGAAGCGACGGGCACTCCAGAGAAACTAACAGAAGATGAGATGAAAGAATCTCTGGCTTCTGAAGGGTATGTCATACATACAGAAAAAGAATGGGAAGATCAAATTGCTGAAGCAAAGTCGATTAAAGATAAAGCGGAAGCTGAAAAAGAAAATGTAAAAGAACCAACAGAGAAAGTCATATATCGTACAGTTCTGAGAGTGTCTAAAGGCTCGACAAGTATCGATGTGGGTAAAACCCTTCAAAAAGCAAAAGTCATTAAGAATGCCAATAAGTTTTCAGACGAGGTTGAAAAGAAAGGCAAGGCCAACGGGCTACGACCTGGAACATATGTGGTAGATAGTGAGATGACGACGGATAAGATCATATCCATCATATTTAAATGACCATAAAAACCGGCCATCCATGTGATGGTCGGTTTTTATATGCAGTCAACTCAATGTTACCATTTCAATACTTAAGATTTGATTAGCCGATTTTTGCATAAACCTTTAACAATTAAGATGAGATGAAATGGAAGATTGTTAAAACATGTGAACTTTTTCATGTTTTCCTTACCTTAACCTTTGTCCGCACTCCGGCCCACATTGCAATAATGAGACCTCCAACAGTATCGGCGATTAAATCTGTCATTGTATCTTTATTTCCTCCGCCTTGTAATGTCATTCCGAATAATTGATCAGAACTAAATTCGTAGATTTCCCATATAACACCACCAAGTGCTGCGAAAGAGAGGGTAAACAAAAAGACAAACCAGGGGGATATCCCATTACCTGCATTTCTGTGTACCAAACGTTCATATAAAGCAATTGCAGTAAAAGCAAGAAGGGAACCACTTAGAAAATGTAAGAATGTGTCCCACCACCCTAGTCCATACCAGCCTAAAATAGATCCTAAATATTGTGAACCGAACAAGAAGATTAAATAGGAAATGATAATGGGCAGATTGAATTGAAGCTTTGTAAATAGGGCCAATAGCAGGGGAATTGCTCCACAAACCACACCACCTATCGAAACAAGAGATTTGAAAGTTTCATCGGTTGTATAGTAAAAGATAGATAAAGCTGCCATGAAAAGTACATAGACCAAACTAAATGAAATAACTAACTTACGATTCATATGATTACCTCTGCAAATTATCATGATTTTTTTGTACACTAGAATAAATGGAGATAAGAAGACCGCCAGTAAGACCGAAAATCATATCGTACATAGTATCTTTATTACCGCCTCGCTGCATGGTTTGAGTAAAAGTCAGGTCTCCTGCGAACTCATAGACTTCCCAAAGAACAGTGGCAGTGACTGAAAGTGAGAGAACAAATAGAAAGATGACCCAACTTGAAATATCTTTTCGCGCCCCATGAGGGATGAAAAATTTATAGAGAGCAATTCCAACAAAACCGATAAAAATGCCCTTGTAGAAATGAAGGGTAGAGTCCCACCATTTAAAATCCACATAAAAATTTGCGATTGACCCTAAAAATGTCGTACAGAAAACAAAAACATAAAAACCAATAATGATCGGAATGTTAAAGGGATTATGTTTAACAAATAATAATGAAATGGGCAAGGCACTTACCAATATACCCCCAAGAGCTACCATCCATCGGGAAGAATCATCTTTAATGAGGTAAAAGATGAATAAAACAGTCATAAATACTACAAAAACTAAACTAAGAATAATGATTATTTTATGTTTCAACATACCACCTCATTCATAACATTCATTGGATCATCCTATTGTATTCAACCAAAATGCAACGGTGAAAATGGATTTTTTCGAATTTCCAGCCTTTTTTTATGATGACTCTTTATTTGCCGCCAACTCGCATTATTATAATTACTTTACTTTGCTACCATAAGTGCTTTCTTTATAGTGGGCCCAAGAACCAAGATATCCAGAATGATAACCAGAATTAAAATGATTCCTCCGATCAATATCAGGTATAAAAAGCTTTATTCTTTTAGTGAACTTTGAAGGGAAAATCATTAAAAATATAACAGATTTAGTTAGATTTACCAAAATTATCTGGATGTTTTGTATATTGCTTAAGGAATGATAGAAATTTTTAAAAAATAGTAAGTAATATGAAAGGAAATTTCCAACCTTACTTTCAAGACAACAACTACTACAGCTAAAGGAGAAGGGGTATGTAAAACAGCCTTTCCAACTAAATACAAAGGATTAAATGTTGAAACGATCAGGCATTCACCTTTTTGTTTGTTCCTTCCTTCTTAATACTTCTTATTTTTGGCCATTCATGTTCAAGTTATTCACACAGAAATTAATTGCCCTTCTTCAACAATTCATCACCGTTTCATTCGGACTCAATTTTTCTGTCTTTTTCCTAAAAATCCCAATATATTCATTAGAACCGATTCCATTGGTGAAGGTATGGAATCTATCGCGAAATCGCTTTAAAAGAAAAACAATGAATTGCCATTACGAATTATATATTGCTGTTTTCATATTACTCTTATTCCAGAATCAAAATCGCAACCTGGATTTGGAAAAAAGATTGGAGCATGTATCAACACCTTACCGGATAAAGATAGGCATTTCTGCTTGTATGCATAACGG
>NZ_JAOPHO010000135.1:0-3696 GCF_033141925.1 Peribacillus sp. CSMR9 | reverse complement strand
CTTTGGTATTTTACTGCTGGATTTTCAAAATTAACGATAAAAGCCACATCCTTTAAAATTCATTATTTTGGTTAATAATTTATTATAGCTTATTTTGTTTTTTCATTTTTATTTACGTGTCTATAAGTTAAAACTTTAAGACACTCTTAAAATCAAACTAATTATTTGTTTGTCACTTTAGGCGATAATTTGCACTTATTTTAAGTGCTATTTTGCACATGCAAATTTAAAACCCAGCTACCTTTATAAAAGATTAGCTGGGTTTTAAATTGTTACTGTTTTTCTAAATACCGATAAATCGTTGTTCGAGATACACCCCATTTTTCTGCGATGTCTTTAATCGGGGTACCATTTTCAATTAGTGACTTCATCATTTCAATATCTTTCGGTCCAAATTTTTCAGGACGTCCTCCAAGACGACCACGTGATCTAGCCGCAGCTCGTCCGGCAGCCGAACGTTCCTCAATTAAATTACGTTCAAATTCCGCAAATGCCGCAAACAGATGAAACATCAATTGGCCTGTGGCATTACTTTTGTCCATTGTTAAATTTTCTTGTAGACTGTGGAAGCCCACACCACGTTCATTTAAGCTATTCACAATTTGAATTAAATCTTGCATATTACGTCCTAATCGATCCAATCGCCAAACAACAATCGTATCGCCTTCACGTGCATACTGAAGTGCTTCCTCTAAACCAGGACGCTGTCTTTTTGCCCCACTCATTTTATCGTGAAAAATTTTGGAACAGCCATATTGCGTAAGAGCGTCCATCTGTAAATCTAAATTTTGTAATCCCGTCGACACACGTGCATATCCAATAAACACTCAAATCACTCTCTCTTATTTTTCCTTTATATTTATTGTAACATAAGATAAAAAGATATAGGTTGTTGAACATAGAATATTGAACAGAGTTTTGTTACAAGAAAGACAATAAAAAACGTCCTTTTCTAATCGAACAGTGGTGTGTTCAGAAAAGGACGAGTTTTGGAACAAATAATAACTTATTTATGAAATGTTTGCTTTTTTACTTTTGTTCAGCAATCGGGCCATTTAATGGAATAAGACTCCTAAACAAAAATTGGATATTTATGTTAATGTCGTTATAAGATTGTGATGAAATGTACTTAAACTATCGGGGCAGGATAGTTGAAGATGAATGTTACAATAAAAGAAAAAATGAAGCAAGGTGATATTATGATTGGAACGTTTTTTAGTTTTTTTGTTATCTTTTTTATTATAGCAAGACTTGTTAGCCTAATGGGTAAGATTAGCTGGATGCCACTGATAAGAACAACTACGAGACAAGATGCAATATTAGCAATAATCTTTTCATTCATTGTTGCTGTTTCAACCCTTAATGGATAAAACACTATTTAGACCTTGTGAAATATCACGTGCGTTAGCTTAAGATCGGGACTGTCTTTAAGGCAGTTTTTTTCTTTATGCAACTATCGGGCCAGTTTAGTTCAGTAACGTCGCATAAGAGACATAAAGTGAAAAAAAAAAAAGACAGTGTACCACGCTGCCTCTTTTTGTATGGGTTAAAGAAAACGAAGAATTATTTAATCTTCTCTAGTGAACCATTATTCTATGTTTTAATTCTGAATTCATATCTAAAACACCTATCACAATTTGATTATCTTCCGTGATTGTTATGTATCTGAAATAATCATCAACAGAAATCAACAAATCGGTGTCATTCGTCGTTTTTTCCATTTTGGCAAATACATCTACTGTGTACTCAAGGTGAAAAAAATCATCCAATCCCTTGCTTGAGTTACCTACCCAGGTATACAGAAAATCTTTCAGTGTGATTTGTTCAATCACCGATAATTGTTTCTTGAATTTTAACTTATCTACTGTAACGCTTATCATCTTTTAACACTCCTTAACGAGTATTAATTATATACATTGAAGTCTCCTCCAACAATGCTATTTGCGTAACAATCCGTTTACAGTTTAGTTACTATACTAAAGGGGCAGGCAAAATCAATTGAATTTCAACCAGTAGATTTATGAGTTATTCAACTAACGGGTGCTTTAGCTGAAGATCAGAGCTGTCTTTAAGGCAGCTTTTCTTTATGGAACTATCGGGGCAGGTTAGTTGCATAAGATGGAAATGTTTTCATATATGAAATAGGTGTTTTTTCGCTTATGCTGAAAGTAAAAAAGAAGGTTAAGACGTATGAATATCACTGATTTACTTGTTTTGTCTGTGGTTATAGGCTTGATTAATGGTTTTAAGAACAAGAAATTTAAAATGAAAAGTTTTTTCTACACGTTTTTAACATTTTTAACATCAGGTCTAATCTTCATCATAATAGGAGATCTATTTTTGAAAGATTTATTAGATAAATATCTTACTAGTGAAGAATATGGGATATGGCTATTTGGAGGTTTGCTATTGTTATATCCGATTTATACAACAATTAAAGGATTTAAAAAAAAGACCACTAACACTCTTCCGTAATTATCTATAGGGTGCGATTCTGAGTTTTTATTGAAAGGGCGTTTAAATGAAGCTTTTATACTGGGTAGTAAATATAGGTTGGTATTTTCTAATTACGATTTTAGCTACCACGTTTTGGAAAGGACTTGGTTGGTGGTTTTTAATAATATGTGCAACTATATTGTTTTTTGGTGACGCCTTAATTAGAAGATTATTAAAAAAATAATTACATTTCATCTTCAACTAACAGACGCTTTACTTCATTACCGGGAGCTGATCAGCAACTTCTTTTCTTATGTAACAAACGGGGCAGGTTAGTTCAACAATAAGGAAATTTTTTCTTGAGGTATAAAGGATGATTTTTGGTAAGATGTCTTTATGGAGAAGTGATATTACAATGAAAATATTAAAAAACAGAATAAAGCCCTTGTTTATTCCAGCGTTACTCTTATGGATAACAGCAGGAATTATCCACTTTGTTTCCACCTTGTATTACGGTGTTTACAATGATTATCGATCTATGGCTTATATCCTCATAGTCATTGGATTGTCTTTAACATTAATTGAACGGTATTTACTAGAAAAGGCAACAAAAAAGGAACTAATTGGGCTAGGTTTGATATTTTTACTAATCATTTTATCTCAATTGTGGGTTATATATTTTTTGTGATTGAACAAACGGATGCTTTACCTCAATATCAGGAGCCGATCAGCAGCTCTTTTTTTTTATGGACGAAAGAGGCAGAATAATTGAGGAAGTATTTTAGAGGAATATAATTGGAGTAATTATGAAAGATAAAGAGGATACAAAAGATGAAAAAAGAAAAAAAGAAAGGCAAAGAAGGTTTTTTCAAAGGCATAATGAATGAAATTCGTGATTCAATCTTACCTGAATTGGTTTTTAACATCTTAACTCTTATTCCAAGAATGATAGTTCGTTTAGTAAAGAGTTTATTTTAACTGATTGAGTCGGAAGTAATTCTTAATGAACTAACGGGTGCGTTAATTTATTAAGGGATCACTAACTATTTATAAAAACTGTATACTAAATCACAAGAAAAGAATCCACTTTGATTAATCTTTTTTCAAAATGGGTTCTTTTTATTTACGCTAATATTGTGTTCAGGGGGACTTTTGATCAATCTTTATTTCAAATATACACTTTCTAAGGTGATATAGGATTTGTTTAATGAACCTCTTAGTAAAAATAAAAAAAATAATCAAACTGAAACCTTTTGTATG
>NZ_JAOPHO010000134.1:0-3771 GCF_033141925.1 Peribacillus sp. CSMR9 | reverse complement strand
TAAGTGATTATATGAAACAGAAAAAAGCTGGTCAAGATCCTGTTTTTTATAAAGACAGCATTAAAGGTCTTGAAAATCTTGAATGTTGGGAGCACTCTCAAGATGCTTCCACTTTAAAAAAGAAAAACGCCGTGTAATAAAAAAAGATGTTCAGACATATTATGGTCTGAACATCTTTTTGTTTGGTAAAAATATTTTTAAACCAGAACCGAAAACCGATCTTTATTGAGGGAACATAAAGGTTTTATAAAAGGTGCGGGATACATGGAGCATTTAAGCCAATTTGGTCTTTGCCTAAGATTGGTTTTATAAAATTGGAAAAAATATAAAGATGATAATTAGCACAATTTCATGTTGGGCATTGGAATACAATAAGTGATTATTCTAAAAATGGGGGATCAAGTCATCTGAATGACTTGGTCCCTCTTTTTATCTTCTATTTCTTTATAAAAAGAAGTAGCTAAGTAATACCGTAAATTAGATGTAACAATTTTTAAACATCACTCTTTTGGTCATAAAAGCTGTATAAGACTTTATTCACTATACATACTATTTTTTAAAAAACCTACTAACTGGAGTCTGTATAGACGGCTGAATAAACTACTTGCAAGGTATGAAAGTATCTTTTATTAAATCTCATCTTTGTTTATTTTCAATCTTTAAACCATTTTCGAAATGGATCTTTAAAGGGCGTGCCATTCAATTGGAGTCCAAAATCCAGAAAAAATTCCTCTGAATTTGACGAGTTTCTTCTATTATATATACTCCCCAAACACATCCGATTTCCACAAATGAATCGCATGGCGTTCTTTTTCAAAAACCTTCTCCAAATAAATTTCTGTAGTGGATAGCTGCTCGTGGCCTAGACTCTTCATAATCTGATAGACATCCACTCCATTTAAGTGAGAAATGATGGCAAAAGCATGCCTAAATGTATGAGGACCAATGGAAGAAGAACGAAACTTCAAAAAAGCTAATCCACTCTCTTTAATGGTTTTTGTTAAGTATTGAGACAAATAAGAGGGAGAGTAGGCACGGCCAGTATTGGTCGTAAAGAGAGGGGCGTCACCATCTGCTACATCTATATCGTCGATCCCTCTAGCTGAACGGAACATTCGAATACTATTCATTCCTTTTTCTTTCAATGGTATTTGCCTTCTTTTATTCCCTTTACCTAGGACCTCTAAAAAATACGTGCTGGTAATCGAATCATATTGAAGATCCCTGACTCGGAGTCTTGTAAACTCTTCATTACGCATGCCTGTCATCGTTAGGATATGAATAATCGAAAAAACGATGGGGTGGTTGATTTCCCAGAAATAATCAAGTAGCTGAATGACTTCCTTCGGTCCCAAATCACGGTTCGGCCGATCATCTTTACGAATATTGATCTTAAAGAAACCTTCATGAATGGGCTCAGTGATATAGCCAGATTCGAACAAGAATTTCAAAAAATTCTTAATGATGGTTGTCTTTCTGGATAATGTGGCAACGGAATAGGCTCCTTTTTTTAAGACATAGGGGCTTTTTTCCGATAACCATTCCTGATATCTACGAATGTGCCGGGTAGATAGAGATTTAAAGAGGGAACCGTCCGCAACTTTTTCAAAGTCTACATTGATTTCCACCGAATGAGTGAGTAATTGTTCAATAAATTGAATAAGTTCTCGCTCATAGGCTTGTACGGTGCGGGTGGCCTTTTCATGTTGCCGTTTTAAATGTTCTCGCCTATGAAGAAACCACTGTAGCATGTCTACATCGCTAAAATCGGAAAAAGGATCTTGCCCATTCTTTTCTGTCGTATCTAAACGTTCTTGTAACGTATGGATCGAAATGTCTGAAAGTCTCTTTTTCCATGCACTGCTCTGAATCTCTTTCGTTTTTTCTACCAGTTCATGCATACCTTAATCCCTCACTTTTATAATCCGAAAATCAATAAGATAAAGTATATATTTATAACATCCCTTTAAATAATACTAATTACATTATAACAAATTACAAGATTTAAATAATTATAGTATACCTAAATAAATTCTATATTTATTTAGGTTTTCCTTAATTAGTATATAATTAGATTCACAAATTATAATAATATTGTTAGATTCAAATATTAAATCTATAATGGTTATATAAGAGGAATATAAAATTATACTTATTTAAGTCAATACTATATATTATAATAGATATATAAATGAAAAGTTAATCCTGATATATATATACATATAGCAATAAAATAAAAAGGGTGAATAGACAAATTATGAATAAACTAAACCATGTAAAAAACATTCTGACTGTATCTTATAAAATGGGGGAAACGGTTTATGTTCTCCAAACATGTACGGAAGAAGAAGACCCAGAGAGTTATTACTACTTTAAACAATTTGAAAAAAAAGAAGGCGTGATTTTGGAAGTGATTGAACAGCCTCGTCTCCAATATCGTGTGAAATTTGGCCAGGCGGAAGCAGTCTTGTATCATGAGGAATTGACGAATGGGAACCAACAGGATGTTCCCATAACAGGAACGGATCATCAAGAAGGATGGGAGGGGGATAAAGTGGAATGGTATACACAAAAAGAAGTAGCTGATTTATTAGGCGTATCCAAGGCAACAGTCTACCATTATGGAAAACAGAAGAAAATCATGAAGATTCTGGACCCACATCGACTGCATAAAGAGGCCCGTTATGAAAAAGCGGAAGTGGATCGATTAGTGTATGAAAGGCAATCTTTACCTACAGGTATGAGTCCCAATGAGGTTGCAAAGAAAATGGGATTATCTGTACAAAGTGTTTATAAGTATATACAAGATGGTTCGATTAAAGCTAAGGCTGTCCCTTATGGGGATGAACGAATCACGTATGTAATTTCGGAATCAGACTATCATGAAGCAGAGAAATCACTCAAACCATCTGAAACACAGCGACCCAAAAAATATGAATATTATGATACAAAAAATGATATTGTTTTGTATCAAAGATTTCATTCGACTAAAATACCAGAGGCACGTGTGATTCGTAATGAAGAAAATGTATTTGGTTTCTACTTATCCAATATACAAAAGTGGTTGACGTATGAAGAAGGAATGAAAAATTATGCCTTAAAGCCATCATACTCGATCCACCAACCTACTTTGGATTATAAAGGCTATGTTGAGCTTCAGGTACCAAAAGACGAAGTTGTATTTTATCCCTTCCTCGACTATTTATATAAAAACTGGGGTGTGGAAAACATAAGAATGAGAGAACAAGATAGTTCAGTTTTACTCTTCATCCGGGCAGGGGAAAGACCGTTATTGCCAGATATGATTAGTATTGCTGATATCTTACCGTATTTAACCAATGGAGAAATGTATCATGAAGATGATACTTTGATATTACGTAGTCCAAATAGAAAAACTAGTTTTGAATTACCTATCGAATTGTTAGAAGCAATTTCAGATTTAGCTGAACAAGAAGGGATTAGTACCAGTAAATGGGTTGAGCAAAAATTATCGTCGATAACAAAATAACTAAATAAAATTTTTTTATGGGATTTGTGCACGTTCTAAGACCTTAATATGCTTAGTGAGCGGTTTTAGCACAATCTTTGGGGGATTTTTATACTAGGACTGACGCCATGAGGTACTTTTTGGTGAAGAGATGTTAATTTTAATTCACATTTCCCTAGAAAGAATCTTCTCTATCCAAGATCAATATCATGAAAAGTATAGTATGTATGGACTGCGTCTGTAAAATATATATTCTTTTTCTGGGACATTAAGAATGATTTTAT
>NZ_JAOPHO010000133.1:0-3900 GCF_033141925.1 Peribacillus sp. CSMR9 | reverse complement strand
CAATGCCATTAACATTAACCTTAAGATTAATATTAATGTTAATATTAAGTTATTAATTAACTGAATTAGTAACTTAACCTTGATAAATGAAAAAATAAAATAGAAAGAGCATGTTTTGAAAAAGAATAATCAATACATGCCCTTATAATATTTAATTAGATTATTTTTATAAAAAGATTGATCCATTTTTGTGAGCTTTCCTCCATTAAAGCAACCGATGCGGAAGTTCGTTGTTAAAAGAAATACACCCTTTGGTATAATAGATATGGCTGCAACTTCTTTTGTTTAATAAGCTTATTCTACAACTCACAAATAAACTCCAAGGAGAATGATATGTCCAAGGTTATACTTTTCAATTTTAATGGAACAATTGTAAATACAAAATCTTTGGCAATTGATATTTTTAATGAAATAGCCGAAAGGCGTGGTTATAAAAAAATCAACAATAAAGATATTCATTATTTAAGCACATTATCAATACGTGATAGGTGTAAAAGACTTGATGTACCCATTTATCAAATGCCTTGGGTTGGCTTGCAAATAAAGCAAATGTATCAACAATACATTCCTAATTTAAAATCTGTAGACGCCATAAGTGAGGTGATTCACGAATTAAAACAAATGGGGTTCCGTTTAGGGTTTTTGACAACCAATTCCCGTGTTGTAACTACCCAGTTTTTAATAAATAATTCAATTAATATTTTTGATTATACTCATTATTCGTTTAATCCTTTTTCTAAAGCAAAAGACATTTCTTCTTTTCTTAAAAGTAATGGATTAAACCGCAATGAAGTCATCTATATAGGCGACGAATTAAGAGATATTAAAGCTGCTAAAAAGAATCAACTTTGTTGTATAGCAACATCTTGGGGCTACGATTCTATTGAACTCTTAAACGAAGGACATGCAGACTATATTGCACAACAGCCGAAAGACATTTTAAACATTGTTTCGAGTTTGTGACCTATGTTATTTATTTTCGTTTTTAATTTGTTATTTTCTATCATCTTATTCGTTAGTCAACCTAAAGAAAATGAAGCTAATCGCTGGATGATTGCATTCGCTATGTCTGCTGGCATAGGTGCGCTATCAGAATCATTAGTGAGTGACATTATACCGACGCTACAAAAAATGGGAATAATATTTATATTACCTTTTCTTTTTCAGGTGCATATTTATTTTCAATTTCTAAGTGAAGTTATTTCTCCTTATGCGATCCTTATGTACTCGATTGTATATTCAAAAATAGTCATGGTTGAGATTAAGAGAAAGTTATCGTACATTCTGACAATACCAATAGTTGTTATGGTATTCGTTACCGATTTTTATCCAGACATTGCAATTAATTTTCGAGTATTGTTAGTATGGGCTGCCCCGTATTTCTTAATTGCAAGTTACATAATGTTCTACACCTTTCGTAGTGAAATAAACATGTATCAAAAACAGAGTAAGTTTAGAGTATTTATTGTATTGGTTCCTGCTTGGTTAGGTGTCTTTCTTTTTAATTACGTTTTTCGAGCAATCAACCCACACACAGAATTATTTCGCTTTGTCCCAACATTTTTTTTCATAGCCTATATGTTTTTTGTTACCTATATTTTTCTACATGGTGCTTTCGGAATCAAGGTCAAAATAGAACAACAACACATATTAGACAAGTCGATGCAGATTATGAGTGGAGGAACAGCAATTTTAAACCACACGATTAAGAACGAAGTTAGTAAAATTAAATTTTTCTTCAATATCGCTAAAGATTCAATTGAAAAAAAAGACTTGAATGAAGCTAAAAACTCAATTGAATCCGTTTTTTCTGCAATTGAAGGTATTGATAATATGGTCGATAGAATTAGGTCAAAAACGGAAGAAATTGTTCTTAAAGAAACAAGTGTTCAGTTAGAGGAACTTATTAGAGATTGTATCGATAAAATACAACCTATTTGCAATTCAAAGGGTATTGAAATAAAGACTCAGTTAAAAGCTGATGTTACGTTACATTGTGACAATGTTCTGTTAGCAGAAGCAATTAACAATATTTTAAATAATGCTATGGAAGCTATTATTGTTCCAAAAGGTCAGATACTTGTTCAATTGTTTAAGATAAAAAATGGAATAAGTATTGAGGTAAGCGATAATGGTATCGGAATCCCTAAACAAGAAATGAAACGAATCATGGAACCGTTCTTTTCAACAAAGAAAAAAATAAAAAATCATGGATTAGGACTAAGTTTTTGCTATAAAGCAATTCGAGCGCATGATGGTGAGATATTTGTTCATAGTGAAAAGGACAAAGGGACTTCTGTCATTATTCAGTTTCCTAAATCTCGAATAAATCCAACAAAACTGGACGCTTAAATAAGCCTATAGTTTTGAAATGGAGGATAAAATGGAAGACAACAAGAATATAAAAGTGGTATTAGTAGAAGATGACCCTTTTTGGCAGAAAAATATTTCCAAGTATATTAAAAAAGAGGCAGATAATATCGATGTAGTTGACGTTGTTGTATGTAAGGATGAAATGTTAGAAGTTTTAAAAAAGGAACCTGAAATAGATGTTGTATTAATAGATATTAATCTGACTAGAGCTAATTTAGATGGAATTGAGATTATAGAAATATTAAGCAATCAGGGAATTAAAACAATTGCCCTTACTTCGATTGTTGATGAGGAAGTCATTATAAATTCCTTTGAATCTGGAGCAATCAATTATATAAACAAGTCCAGTATATTTGACATCATATCAGCTATACAGGAAGCTGTTGAAGGTAGAAACCGAATACATTCCGATGCTTCACAAGCCTTACTATCCAAAATAAAGGAAGAAAAGAAAATACGGTTACTTACCTCTTCGGAACAAGAAATTTATACTCTTCAACAAAAAGGGTATAGCAGAAAGAAGATTGCTGAAACGCTTTTTAAATCTGTAGAAACGGTAAAAAAACAAATTCAATCCATTAAAAAAAAATTAAATGCTTAATAATTTGGCTCCTCAAAATAGGGAGCTATTTTTTTATACTTAATTTGCTATGAACGTGATCTTTATTATTCTACATGGTAACAGAAAGATAAGTATAGCGTTAATCTAAAATTCAAACGCAAATTATAACATATCGGTTTTTATTAGGGGAGGGTTATTTTTTTAACCCTCCCTAACTTTTGTGAAATCTTGTATTATTGAGACAATTATTAAATATTCATTTTCAACTGAAGTTCTTGCTACATAAAATAATTTCCGATTAGTTAGTTATTCATACGAATAAAGGAGGGTTTGTAAATGAGTAATCAAATGTCTGTACAGTTTCAGAGAGTTATAAATTTTAACGTGAAAGGTGAGAGTGTTTCTGATTATTGGTGTGTAAATATAGAGGATGACAATAGAAATCATTCATTTTTTTATGAGAATTTTGAGGATATTATTGAGGATTGGAAAGAAGAACAAGTTATTGAAAGTTTGAAGAAGTTTGAAATCCTAGAGGATTTTATAGAGGGTTTAGGCTATCAAAAAGGTTTTTATTATCCTTCTGAATCTAATATAAGTTCTTGGATAGAAATACAAACTTCAAACAAGCAAAACGAATCATTTAGACTATCCTCTTAATTAAGCCCGCTTAAAATTTACAATTGGAGAAAAAACACATGATATGACTTTGCTGAATTCTTCACTCTGGATGACACGAAAAACCTACTGCCATTGGTTTTCGTATCCTTAACCGACTCTTTGTTCGCAGCAAAGGGGTCTTTTTCATGTCTCTTAATAGTTTTCAATAAAATCTTGAACGAAATGAATATAATCATCATCCCAAAATTCACTTTGTATTTTTTTACCTCCTTCAAATTTATGTTGCCACTCATAGTGAACTTTCATATAATAATCACGATACTTTCCGTGAACATAATACAGTG
>NZ_JAOPHO010000132.1:0-4002 GCF_033141925.1 Peribacillus sp. CSMR9 | reverse complement strand
AATGGAGGGGATTATAAAAGAAGGCACGTTACTTTGTTGTACTTCCTGTTTTGTTTTATTGCTTGCTTTACTATCTTCTACTTGTTTTGGTTCTTCTTCTTCCGTTTCACTCTTCGTTTCAACAGTGGCTTTATCATTAGGTACCTCTACTGAAAAAGAAAACTTTCCTTCTATTGGATGTCCATCTGTACCAATGATCTCCCAGTCCACTTTATAATTTCCATTCTTTAAAGGTTGAAGGAAAGTAGCCCACATTTCCTCCTCT
Organism: Peribacillus sp. CSMR9; assembly: GCF_033141925.1. Classification (NCBI taxonomy): domain Bacteria; kingdom Bacillati; phylum Bacillota; class Bacilli; order Caryophanales; family Bacillaceae; genus Peribacillus; species Peribacillus sp. CSMR9. Next base: position 3,737 of record NZ_JAOPHO010000132.1, on the reverse strand, counting down.
TCTATCACAAAGTTTCCTAGTTTAACAGGTTCTCCATTTGAATTCGAAACATTGATTCTGCTGTTCTGTTCAACTTTTGTACCAAAAATTAAAGTTAGCTCCCGAATGGGTTCTGTAATTACTTCACCATCTTTAGGTGTTGAGTCTTCCAGAGAAGTGTGCGCTAGTGCTTGCTTTGAAAATAAGATGAAAAGTAATAAAAATAATAAAGATACTTTTTTTATCATTCCAGATACTCCTTTTACAAATTTAATTCATCAATTTGACACACATATTAGCTACTGCTAATATGATGATAACAAAACATATTAGTCCTGTCTAATATGTTAGGAGGTAAATATATGCAAAATACTGATATAGATATGAAGGTTAAACTAATTCATGGATTTTCTAATAAAACAAGGATACAAATCCTCGAAAGTATAAAAAGTCAGGAAAAAACTGTGTCTCAAATTGTAGAAGAAATTAAGGGGAATCAGTCTAATATTTCACAACACCTTGCCTGTTTAAAAGGTTGTGGAATTATTGTGGGAAGGAATGAAGGAAAATACTGCTATTACAGTTTACGTAATCAACATATACGAGATTTATTAGCAATGTTCGATGTAGTTCTTGAAGATGTTCAAAATGATGTTGCATGTTGCGAAAGTCATATAGATTAGGAGTGCTTAAAATGGCTGACAAATGTTGTAATTCAAATAATGATGCCGAAAATACAGAAAATAGGACGGATAGTTGTTGTAGCTCCACCAATTTAGAAATAAAACAAGAAAACACAAGTTGTTGTTCAAGTAACAAAGATTCAGTAAACAGCTTTAATTCAATACCTATTTTTATACAAACAGAAACTAGTTGTTGTAGCAGTAATACATCAAAGGAAACAGTTAAAGAATTAGAGAAAATAAGCTGTTGCAGCACTTCCCTTCCAAGTGAAAAAAAGCAAGAAACCACTAATTGCTGTAGCAGTAAAACAACAATTAAAGAAGATGAAACATTAGTGAAAACAAGCTGTTGTAGTAGTAATGAACAACAGACTATTGAGACAATCTCGAACGCTCTACCTTCTGGGGAGAAAATGGCTTACAGAGTTCACGGAATGGATTGTCCGGCTTGTGCAAAAACCATTGAAAAAAGTTTAAGTACATTGAAGGATATCGCTGAGGTAAAGGTGAATTACAGCACCGCGAAAATGCAGGTGGCTGCTAGTCACCTTGATGCTTTTATCCCTATTGAAAGTGAAATCAAAAAGCTTGGATATTTTATTGAGCCTTTAGAGCAAAAAGGGAATATAAAAACGTTTGATATTGAAGGAATGGACTGTGGTAGTTGTGCTAAGAGTATTGTAAACCACTTGAATACCCTCTCATCCGTTAAAAATGTCAGTGTTAATTTCTCTACTGGGAAAATGAAAATTGAACATTCAGATAGTGACGAAAATATTATTTCAGAGGTTTCTAAAATTGGTTTTAAAGCTTCATTACAATCAAATAAGAAATCGAAACAGACCAACAAAAATAAAAACGGCAATGGCCTAATAATCTTGTCTGGTGTATTAATAGCTCTTGGTTTTATCGGTTCATTTAATGGGATTTCTCCTATTATGTCGACAATCCTATACGCTATCGCAATGGTTATAAGTGGTTATAAGCCAGTCAAGAGTGCATTCTATGCAATAAAAAGTCGTTCACTGGATATGAATGTTCTAATGTCTGCTGCAGCTATTGGAGCTGCGCTAATAGGTGAATGGCTTGAAGGTGCTACTGTTGTATGGTTATTTGCAATAGGTAACTTACTACAAACAAAATCAATTGAACGTACAAGGAATTCGATTCGTAACCTTATGGATTTAGCTCCTCCTGAAGCTTGGGTCAGCGTTGGTTCAGAGATAATTAAAAAACCAGTTGAAGAAATAACAGTTGGTGACATTATCATTGTTAAACCCGGCGATAAGATTCCATTAGACGGTGAAATCATTCAAGGAGAATCAAGCGTCAATCAGGCTCCTATTACTGGAGAGTCCATTCCTGTTGATAAGGAAATTGGTGACACAGTATACGCAGGAACAATAAATGAAAATGGTTCTCTTGAGATTAAGGTGACTAAGTTAGTTGAAGATACCACCATATCAAAAATTATTCACTTGGTTGAAGAAGCACAAGAACAAAAAGCGCCAACAGAAGCATTTGTAGATAAATTCGCGAGTATTTATACACCTATTGTATTTATTTTAGCATTGGCAATTATGGTGCTGCCTCCAATCCTTGGATTTGGCAATTGGGGCGACTGGTTTTATAAGGGACTCGAATTGCTAGTTGTAGCTTGCCCTTGTGCTTTAGTGATTTCGACTCCTGTTGCGATCGTATCAGCCATTGGGAACGCTGCGAAGAATGGTGTCTTAATTAAAGGTGGTACGTTCTTAGAAAAAGCTGGTGCCATTACTGCCATTGCATTTGATAAAACAGGGACTTTGACTGAAGGAAAGCCTAAAGTCACAGAAATCAAGACTTTACACGTAACAGAAGATGAATTACTTTCAATTGCCTTAACACTAGAAGATTATTCAACACATCCTATAGCCAAAGCAATTGTTGGATATGCCAACGAAAAAGGAATTCAGCCTAAAATTGGCGAGCTATTCAGAAGTATCGTTGGAAAAGGTGTTCAAGCGACTATTGAAGGAAATATTTATTACGGTGGTAATTTAAAACTATTTGAAGAAATGAATGTTTCCTTAGATGATGTAAAAAATCATGTTCAAGAGATACAAAATAAAGGAAAAACTGTAGTTATAATCGGGACACAGCATCAAGTAATCGGGATAATTGCAGTTTCTGATACAATCCGTGAAACAACAGCTTCAACTTTAAAAGCATTAAAACAAAGTGGAGTTAACCAAACAGTAATGTTGACCGGGGATAATGAAGGATCTGCAAAAATGATTGCTTCAGAAGCTAATGTTACTCGTTATTTCGCAGATTTATTACCAGAGGATAAAGTAGATGCCATAAAGAAATTACAAAATGAAGGACATAAGGTAGCAATGGTTGGAGATGGTATTAATGATGCTCCAGCACTTGCAACAGCAGATTTAGGTATTGCTATGGGTGGTGCAGGAACTGACACCGCAATGGAGACAGCAGATATTGTTTTAATGGCTGATAATCTTGATAAACTTCCTCATACAATGAAGTTAAGCAGAAAAGCTTTAACTATTATTAAACAAAATATTTGGTTCTCTGTAATTATTAAAGTCATCGCATTAGTCTTAATCTTTCCTGGCTGGCTTACACTTTGGATGGCTGTATTAAGTGATACAGGTGCTGCATTAATTGTTATTTTAAATGCAATAAGATTGTTAAAATTTAAAGAATAGATATTTAATGAGATGTTTCTACAGAAGAAACATCTCATTTTTTTGTTAAAAATAATATATCCCTTATACAACTAACCTGCCCCGTTGGTGCCATAAGAAAAGGAGCTGCTGATCAGCTCCTGGTAATGAAGTAAAGCACCCGTTAGTCATTAAGACTTATTGTAGAGTTGACACAAACTGTGCAATAGGAGGAGAAAGCCTCTAACGGTATTCGAAATCCGCACTCCTTTCATAAGCATAGGCTAGGAGTGAACACGCTTCCCTACGGATATTCACCGGCAGGATTTACACCTGCTTTAGCTTATTTGCTTTTCGGAGCTTCTGAAACCTACAGTGTTTTCCTATGCTCTTTCCTTCTAGATAA
>NZ_JAOPHO010000131.1:0-4243 GCF_033141925.1 Peribacillus sp. CSMR9 | reverse complement strand
TTTCTTTGTATCAAAGAGAGTCAATGTCTCAGGAAGTGCCTTTAAAGAATAGCGTGGTATTCAACTAACGGAGGCTTCAGCTTAACAAGCCAAATAAAAAGTCGGTTCCTTAGCGTGCTGGAATCCGACTTTTTTAGGTTGAAATTTGCTTAGCGTACAAAATTTCCGAAATGTTGGCTGTACCCCAGTAAGGAAAATAAAGAAACTTTCTTATTATTGGTCTGTAGTTATTGCAACAGTGGCGCTAACTGCCTGGACTTTCCTTTTTGGAGGAAATCAACACATTGTAAAGTCTTACCATACTGTAATGTCTGCCATTCCTAAAAATAATGAGGAAAGCATGACTGCTTCAAGTAAAAATCCTTCTGTATTTATTTACCACACCCATACCACGGAATCCTTTACGCCGTTACTTAACGATAAAAATCCAGATAAAGCATTAGATAATAAAAAAAATATTACGATGGTAGGTGCAGAACTAACTAGTGAATTAAAGAAAAAAAATATTAATGTATTGCACAGCACCACGGATTTTGACAAAATAGTTCGTGATCGTGATTTAGATTACTCAAACATATACGATATTTCAGGGAAAGAAGTACAAACTGTTCTTGATAAAAATAAGAATTTAAAATTAATTATAGATATTCACAGAGATACGCAACTAAAAGATGCTACAACCGTTAGAATAGATGGAAAAGATGTAGCCAGTGTGTCATTTGTGGTCTCGGAAAACAGTCCTAATTTTAAAGAAAACCGAAAAATCGCAAATCTCTTTCATCAAAAGTTAGAAAAGAAGTATCCTGGACTTTCTAGGGGAGTCTTACTGAAAGTATCACAAACAAGAAATCCTTATAAACAAAAATTTTATAATCAGGAATTATTTGCGAACTCACTCCTCCTTCAAATTGGAGGGGTAGAAAATACAATTGAAGAAGAAAATAGGAGCGTTGAATTATTAGCAGAAATTATAGATGAAATACTAGTTGAACTTGATTAAAAATGTGGACTCTTTTGTGTATCAGGAGATGATTTCTAACTGGTGCGTTAGCTGAAGATCGGAGCTGTCTCTAAGGTAGCTCTTTTCTTATTGAACTATCGGGGCAGGTTAGTCCAAGAAATACGGAATGTGAAATGAATATATAGTGTATTTTTTTAGCTTTTAGGAAAACTAATTTAAATGATTCAATCCTACAGGAGGTAACAATATTGAAAAAAGGAATTCCATCATTAATTATTTTTTGCTTTATAGCCATTGGAATAACTTCAAATGTAGTTGCAGAGTCAGACGAGCAATTTAAACCTCCTACTAACATAATGCAATCTGGTCAATGGAAAATCGAAATAACAAAGGGTAAAGAAACGACAAAAACTACTAAGACGTATAACGTTGTTATCAAAAATATTGGTAAAGATCTAAATAATGTAGAATTCAACACTTACAGGAATGAACCAAATACAGAAACAAAATACGGATTAAGTCTTAATGACTTTCAATATGAAAAATTTAACCAGGGACAGGTCTTTGAATTTCCAAATTTCCCTATGTCGGTTAAAGCCAATGAAATTGAATTTGAATTAAGTTGGCACGGAAAACCACACAGTAAAGAAGTTCAGGGCAGAAAATACAAGGAAACCTTTTACTTTTTCACCGACTAAATGAAAGATGTGAATCTTGGCACTTTTTAGTGCCTTTTTTACCGTACAGTTTGTGTCAACTATTGTCTCAATAAGAACTTAGAGCGTTATTAAAGGCAGCTTTTTCTACTTTAACTAAATGTGTTTTTTAGTGAGATCAGGGTAAATGGGAGTTCAAATAATAAAAAAACGTTCCTGCTTGCTACAGAAACCCACTCTTTAACTAAAAAAGATAACAGTCGACTTAATCATCATCATTACTTTAAACTACTGGAGTAGAATAATTTTGAATAGTAAACTAACTTAGGTGTGATAATATTGAGGACTATAAAAAAGGAGTTAAGCGTAATGTTTAAACAACCAAGATGGATGATTATCACATTTTTATTTATTCCTTTACTATTTATTGTAAGTGCTACACCTACTTTTGCTGAAGAAGGCAAGGTTATATTTAGGTATAAAACTGATTTTGAAGGCATATCTCGTTTTCTGGGTGTAAACGAAGAAGAATATTTTGAATTAAGAAAACAAAAAAGTATTGTTGAAATCGCAAAAGAAAGAGGAATTTCTGAAGATGAAGTGTTTAACTATTTTTCAAGAAAACATATTGATGCACTTGAAAAGTCATACGAAAAAGGCGATTTTGATATACGATTTGCAATGGATTATTGCTTGAGGTTAAAAGATGATATTGAATGGGAGATAAATGTTAAGAAGGGCAAAGATGGTAATTTAACAACGGAATAGCTAACTAAACCTAAAGGGTGCGTTAGCTGAAGATTGGAGCTGCCTTTAAGGCAGCCTTTTTTTCTATGCAACTATAGGGGCAGGTTAGTTTAATAAGAAACATCAAATTGGTAAAACTACCTATGTAAAAACCAAACAGGAAGAGGTAGTAAATTGAAATTACTTTTTATACGTTTATTTGTTGTATTTATTCTAATTCAGAACGTTCCATTAATAGTTCAAGCTAAAGAAATCAAATATAATCACGAAAGTATAACTATTTCTGAAATCAAGAAGAAAGTTGATTTTAAAGTAGTTGTTCCTCACAATATTCCTAATGATTGGACGTTAGAAATAAAAACATACCCTTGGGATGAAAAAGACAAAATAACTAATTTTAGCTTGCACTATATGGATAGCGACGATAAATATATGCTAATTCATATTAATCAAAGGAAGGGTCCTTTTAATAAAGAAATGCACATAAACGAAGAGCAGGTAGATATAAACGGTCATACGGGCTTTTTTGTAGAATGGGGTAATAGTGGTGAGTTAGATAAAAAGGGAGAAATCGTTACTGGTGGTTTACTTCGTTGGATACAAGAAGGAACTTATGTAGAAATGCATAGCTCACGGATATCAAGGAATAAAATGTTGGAAGTTGCAAGGTCAATGAAATAATTTATAGAACTAACAGGTGCTTTACTTCATTAAGGGCGTTGCTTTGGCAGCGCTTTTTCTTATGGAGCTAACGAGGCAAGTTAGCTGAATAGGTTATTATCAACTCCAAAGGATTTATGGTAATATTTAGGTATTGTTGAATTGGTGGTGAAATAAATGGAACCTAAATGGCTTGAATGGGCGAAACAACTCCAATCCATTGCACAGGCGGGATTAACTTATTCGAAAGATGTATATGACTTGGAAAGATTTGAATTGGTAAGAACTATAAGCGTTGAAATATTATCGCATCAAACAGATATGAACAAGACAGTAATAAAAGATCTGTTTGCCAATGAAACTGGTTATGCGACTCCTAAAGTAGATATTAGATCAGTTGTCTTTAGAGATAATAAGATTTTAATGGTTAGAGAAAACACTGATGGAGATTGGGCTTTACCAGGAGGTTGGGGCGACATAGGATTAACTCCCAGTGAAGTTGCAGTCAAAGAAGTAAAGGAAGAATCAGGGTTTGATGTTAAAGCAATTAAATTGTTAGGTGTCCTTGATAAGAAGTGTCATCCACACCCTCCTTCACTTTATCATGTTTATAAAATGTTTATCCTATGTGAAATAATTGGTGGACAACCTAAAGAAGGAATAGAAACGAGTGCAGTTGAGTTTTTTGCTGAAAATGAACTACCATCATTATCAATAGCTAGAAATACAGAATCACAAATTGAATTAGCTTTTAAACATTTACATAATTCACAAGAACCTGTCTATTTTGATTGATTTTTCAAATGGGTGTGCCCACAGTTATAGAACTAACGGGGTGTTAGCTGAAGATCGGAGCTGTCTTTAAAGGCAGCTCTTTCCTTATGGAACTAAAGGGGCAGTTTAGTGTAATAGCGTTTATTTATAATCGGATATTAGAAACCAGAAGTGGAATACTAAAAGAAATTTGATTTTTGAGGTGAACTTTATGTTGAAGAAAACCACATTTTTATTAATTATGTCAGTTGTTATGTTATCGAGTAGTGTTTTTGCTAAAGGGAAGGAGGATACTCCAGAAAGAGTCAATGGTTATGTTTCAACAGAAGACATTTTATTATCTCTAATTGAACCTAAGCTAAATAAGATTGTAAAAGATCAATATGGATGGACCAATCTAAAAGATTAAGAAAAGTAATCTATCGAATAGATTACTTTTCTTAAT
>NZ_JAOPHO010000130.1:0-4324 GCF_033141925.1 Peribacillus sp. CSMR9 | reverse complement strand
CCATGTGGTTTGAAATCCTGCGAATAAGCGAGTATTCGTGAGCATTATCTATTAAACTGAGGGAGTTCATTAAGGATTATTGTAGAGTTGACGCAAATTGTGATGTTAATTTCTGCATAGTGACAATAAAGTTGTTACACTATCAAGAAAATCATTTAATTTATAATATAGTTGATTAAAAAAGGAGCTTGTTTATTAGGGGGAAGTCTGATATAGTTATTTGATAAATTTTTAAGGAGTTTTAGAGAGGGTGAGTCAATTGACTAAAAACCTTAGACAATTGAAAAACGTTTCAGTGTTCCAAACGCTTCTAATTTAGAAAAAATAATTTAGAAGCGAGGAATAATTATATGAAAAATCAAAGAATCTTTAATAAATCATTTCTTTTTTTATTTATAAGCAACTTTTTAGTTTTTATAGGGTTTGAAATGTTACTTCCTATTTTACCAGCCTATTTGTTAAGCATGAATGCATCTTCCATTCAAGTAGGTTTAGTGACATCATTATTTACGATAGGTGCTGTTCTAATCAGACCTTTTGTAGGGTACTATTTAATAGATAACCAACGGAAAAGTCTAGCCATTTGTGCAAGTGCAGCTTTAATGATTATTACAATGCTGTATCCTTTTCTTAATATTATATGGCTTTTTCTATTGTTACGACTTTTCCATGGCGCAGCGTGGGGAATATCAACCACAGCCAATAGTACAATAGTAGTCGATTTAATTCCTAAGACACGGTTAGGAGAAGGAATGGGGTATTTTTCTATTTCAACAACGGTCGGGGCTATCATTGCTCCGAGTATAGGTATCCTTATCTATGACTCTTTTTCTTTCGATATTTTAATTTGGTCATCAGTAGTACTCAGCCTATTGGCAGTAATTTCGCTTCAATTTGTATATTCACCTACAACTCTAAAGCGTGAGAAGCAACCATTTCGATATATGAATATGATTTTTGAAAAAGACGTATGGTTCCCAGCGTTACTGACGGTTATCACAACACTTGGTTTTGGAGCGATCATTACATTTTTGATTCTTTTTGGAAAACAAAAGGGATTAGATCATATTTTTCTATTCTTCCTTGTCAATGCTACTGTTGCAACTTTACTACGTCCGTTTACCGGAAAATGGTATGACAAAAAAGGACCATGGTCTATCATCATTATGTCGGCTGTTTTAGGATTTTTGTCACTTGTTATGCTGTCTTTTACGACAAATGATCTTCATCTTATTATTGCAGCGATTTTATTTGGGGCAGGTTATGGAACTGTTATGCCATGTTTACAAACATGGACGGTTCAAATGGTAAGTGAAGAAAAAAGTGGCGCAGCCAACGCAACCTTTTTTTCCAGTTTTGACGTTGGTGTTGGAGTTAGCGCATTTGTATTAGGTTTTTTAGCTGAATGGATTAGTTTAGAAATGATCTTCCGGGTTATTAGTCTAAGTTTTATTGTTGTTGCTGTTTTAGTCTATAAGGATTTTTTAAATGAAAAGAAAAGGTATAAATCGATCTAAACAAATCCACCTCTATTACATAGAGGTGGATTTGTTTGCAAAAAAAGTCGATTATAATATGGCTTTTACGATTGAAGGCTATTCAAAAAACAAACCTTTAGTCCACAGTACGAAGACACTGTGCTTGTGGAACTATCCTGCCCCGTTAGTTCATCAAGAAACTCCACAACATTATTTAACAGAGCTTTTTAAAAAAAAACACAAAAAGCCCCATTTTTTGGGGGGCTTTTTGTGTTTGCTGATAGGACTCCAAAATGCTATATAAGCACTCCTTTCCGTCATTCTCCCTTTAATTCAGCTAAATAGTGCATTACGGCACTTTCAACTAGTTCATAAACCGTCCTATCATGAATGATTGCTTGTATTTTTAGTTCCTTCATAAGTTCAACATCCATATCGAATGAAGAACGTTTTCTTATAACCTTGGTTCGTTCCATGGTTGGTGCTGATTGTTCGTTCGCTTGTTTAACCTGTTCTTTACCACGTTTTATGCCAACGTTAGAACGTTGGTTGGTATTGTTAATAGGTTCTTTATTTACATTAGTTGAAACGTTCGCCTTTGCTTTTCCTGCTGTTGCAAAGTCATAAATAAGCTGCTCTTGTACCGTTTCCTCGTCACCTTCACCAACGAAATACCAGCCTTTTTCGCCTGAATTTCTATACTCATAACCAGCTTTATTCAATGCTTTTCTTAGTAATTTTTCTGAAAGATGAACATCAGCCCTTTTGGCAATATTCACTGGTTTATCAGTTTTAATTAACTCCAAGATTTCACCGATTTTCATTTAGTAAGCTCACGGGAAAACCAATACTTCGTTTTGATATTTCGATAAGTACCAATGTCTTTGATCAGCTCGGCAATAAGATCATAACCGCAATATGTGTGCCTCAGCGTGCTAAATTCATCCAATGTGACATAATCATCACTCTTTAATTCAACGTGACACTCTCCACAACAAATCCCCATATCCAACACCTCCACAAAGTATATTGATATATTCGTCGAAACTTGGTGACCATCCTTCTTTTGTACAAAAAACAGGTCTATTGACGGTCCTTTAATGTTTGTTAGTTTTTCAAAGTTATCTGGACCTAATTATAAAGAACCTTAATAAATAAAGGAGAGTACAGTTATTAACACAATGTTACAATAACACAAATTCAAAATGTAAATTTTGAGTACACTCATAGTAGATTATTAAAAATGCTATTTTAAGTGGATTTTGTGTGTAAAATTTAAGTTGTATAATAAATGAATTAGATAAGTAGATTGAAAGGATGTCACTTTAGGCGATAATTTGCACTTATTTTGCAACTTTAAAACCCAGCTACCTTCATAAGAGAAGATTAGCTGGGTTTCTTCATTATTCCTGCTTTTCTAAATACCGATAAATCGTTGTTCGAGATACACCTCATTTTTCTGCGACGTCTTTAATCGGTGTACCATTTTCAATTAGTGATTTCATCATTTCAATATCTTTCGGTCCAAATTTTCCAGGACGTCCTCCAAGTCGACCACGTGCTCTAGCTGCAACTCGTCCGGCAGCCGAACGTTCCTCAATTAAATTACGTTCAAATTCCGCAAATGCCGCAAACAAATGAAACATCAATTGGCCTGTGGCATTACTTTTGTCCATTGTTAAATTTTCTTGTAGACTGTGAAAGCCCACACCACGTTCAATTTGAATTAAATCTTGCATATTGCGTCCTAATCGATCTAATTGCCAAACAACAATCGTATCGCCTTCACGTGCATACTGAAGTGTTTCCTCTAACCAGGACGCTGTCTTTTTGCCCCACTCATTTTATCGTGAAAAATTTTGGAACAGCCATATTTCGTAAGAGCGTCAAAATCTGTAAATCTAAATTTTGTAATCCCGTCGACACACGTGCATATCCAATTACACTCAAATCACTCTTTCTTATTATTCCTTTTTATTTTTTGTAACATAAGATAAAAATAGATAGGTTATTGAACGTAGAATAATGAACAGAGTTTTGTTACGATAAAGGCAATAAAAAACGTCCTTTTCAAATCGAACAGTGGTGTGTTCAGAAAAGGACGAGTTTTGGAACAAATAATAACTTATTTATACTATCGTGCTTAATCGATAAAAATCAAATAAACGCCAATCCCTTATAGATATGGGATTGGCGTTTTAGCGTACTTCTTAAAGTTACAAATATGTTAAGTTCATTTTATAAACAACATTTTAAGAAATGTTTTTCAATTCCTCTGTTAATCGTAGGAATTCTTCTTTGTTTTTATCCTGTAATGACTGGTCAATCTCTTTTCGGATTTGCTCTTTTCGGAAATTAAGAAGGGCTTTGTTTATCACCATTTCAGCAAATTCAGAATCCTTGACGTTTATTTCAGGTTGTGGTGGTGTATTAGCCAAATTCTTTTCCATAGGAAACCAACTCCTTGACCTTTTTTCTATTATACCAAAGGTTTCCAGACTATTCAAATAATTAGCCAAGTAGTTCCAATGAAATAATCCGTTTGCTCAATGAAAATGAATAAGTGAAAAACATAAGTGAAAAAACAGGTGTAACAAGAATGAATAGGGGTAGCGTCAGGAAAATGCGGATTTACAACGCTAAGGAAATGTCACCTTAAAAAAAAAGCCGATTTCCATCTCATGAACTGCACCTCCAATTGTTAGTTGTGTCTAACAATTGGGGTGCAGTTCAATCTCAAGGAATCGACTTTTTTAGTTATTCTAATTCAACTAGTCGAGTAGAAAGGAGCCTTCCTACCTTACGATAAATTGTACTCCTCCCCCTCACAGAACCGTGCTTGCGCT
>NZ_JAOPHO010000129.1:0-4529 GCF_033141925.1 Peribacillus sp. CSMR9 | reverse complement strand
GTATCGAATGAGAATTGTCTTTTTTTAGTTTGATTTACCGTACTAGTTAGAAAAACGTGAGTTTTTCAGCAGCCTCACAGGAAGAGGTCCTTTTTTTGAATTCTCTGTTTTCATTTCTGATAAGCAAATCCTTTGATATAAAGAATTTGCATGGTATCCTTAAAGGGATAAAAATTGAGTGAGGGTATACTATGGAATTTACGCATGTTACATCGGTTTTGCTCGGCCTTGTTATCATTCTTAATATATTATTTGCCACGATTGTCATATTTTTTGAAAGAAGGGAAGCGAGCACCACCTGGGCTTGGTTATTGGTGTTATATTTTCTCCCTGTAGTCGGTTTTATTTTATATCTCCTTTTTGGAACGAGTTTAAGGCACGCCCACTTATTCCAATGGGAGGACAAGAAGAAAATCGGGATTGAAGAAATCCTTGATAAACAGATGGAAGAGCTTTCAACGGATCATTTTCCTTTTCGAAATGCTTCTTCAAGTAATTACCGTGATTTGATTTATATGCATCTCCGGAACAATGATGCCGTGCTTACTGAAGATAATCAAGTCGATATTTTTACGGAGGGAAAAAATAAGTTTGACCAGCTTTTTAAAGATATCGAAGCGGCAGAAAACCATATACACATACAATACTACATCATTCAAAGGGATGGCCTGGGTAAACGATTCATTGAAGCTTTGACTAAAAAAGCGAATGAAGGCGTCAAAGTTCGGGTTCTTTATGACGAGCTGGGTTCCAGGGGGATGACTAAAAGTTTCTTCAGGGAATTTAGGCAGGCAGGAGGGCGAGTGGAGGCATTCTTTCCATCCAAATTAAAATTTATAAATTTACGGCTGAATTTCCGTAACCATCGAAAGCTAGTCATCATTGATGGAAAAGTAGGGTATGTTGGAGGCTTTAATGTTGGTGATGAATATTTAGGGCTTAACCCAAAATTCGGTTTTTGGCGTGATACACACCTTCGAATAAAGGGTTCGGCTGTCAAAGCCATTCAAACCCGTTTTATCCTGGATTGGAATCAGGCATCAAAGCACCATGATATAACTTATCAGCCTCATTATTTCCCTGTTTTAAAGCCTCAAGGCAATATAGATTTGCAAATAGTGACAAGTGGACCAGATTCTGAATGGGAACAAATTAAAAATGGCTATATTAAATTGATATCTTCAGCAAAGAAATCGATTCTCATTCAAACACCTTACTTCATACCGGATGCAAGTTTATTGGATGCACTCAGGATTGCCAGCTTATCAGGGTTAGATGTAAAAATCATGATTCCGAATAAACCTGATCACCTTTTCGTTTATTGGGCAACAACTTTCAATGCAGGGCAGTTATTAAGAGCGGGAGCTAAGATATACATCTATGATAACGGCTTTATTCATGCGAAGATGATCGTGGTGGACGAAGAGGTCTCCTCGGTGGGGACAGCTAACATTGATGTCCGTAGTTTTAAATTGAACTTTGAAGTCAATGCCTTCATTTATGATGAAGGCATGGCCGAAACACTGACAAGGATTTTTTATAAGGATGTTGAAGTCTGCAGGCAGCTTACAATTGAAGACTTTGAAAAGCGTTCAAAATGGATTCGTTTTAAAGAGTCCATTGCAAGGTTGGTATCACCCATATTATAATTTTTAAAGTTGCAGACCATTACTATATAGGCCGCTTTGACTGTAGACAAATTCGTAAAAAGCGAGTTTGTCTGCAGTTTTTTTCTTTGAAAAATGTTCAAGATTTTACAAACCCTCAAAAAAGTTCTAGCTATGATTTCAGAAATCCGTTTCCTTTTCGCCGACTGTCTGCCAATACTCATCAAAGCAAGCGTCACCGGGGTCTCGGCTAGCAAGTTTTCGGCAGGAGTATCGCAAATGTCTTCAATCCAATGAGGATTTATTTCATATAAATGAAAAAAATCATGGAGTATAGCCAAGACTGTTTTAAAATTATAGTAATCATCCTCGGTAAGAATAGTGAAAGCGATTCGGCAGGAGACCATTTCGGACTCCATTTTGGTACAATAGTTTATATCCATAAAAGGGGGAAATGCCGTGAAAACATTTATAATCACAGGAGCTTCAAAAGGCTTAGGGGCTGCCATCGCCAAAGGATGTTTGCAGACGAGTGATCATTGCATTTTAGTTTCCCGTACAGCCCATCCTGAAATGCAGCGGATGGCTGATAGATCCGGGACGAAACTTACATTTATTTCGATGGACTTGAATGAAACGGAAAAGTTACCTTCCTTAGTCAATGAGATTCTTGATGCTGTCGATGAAACAAGTGACATTTATTTCATTAATAATGCAGGTGTCATTGAACCGATAAAGCCGGTAGGAAACCTTGGTATAGTAAATTTGGAAACAAGCATGCGGGTGAATTTCATGGCACCCATCGTATTGGCTGATGAATTCGTTAAACAGACAAAGGACTGGAACAGAAAGAAGGTAATGGTCAACATATCTTCAGGAGCAGCTAAAAACCCTTATCATGGCTGGTCAGCCTATTGCAGCACTAAGGCGGGGCTAGAAATGTTCACACGGGTTGCAGGGTTGGAACAGGATAAAACATCTTTCCCCACGTCTCTCATTTCTTTTTCACCAGGTGTAATGGATACGGAGATGCAAGGGACAATCCGGTCAGCAGACGAACGGGACTTTTCCAATCGAGACAAATTTCATGAATATAAAGAGAATGGCATGTTAAGAAGCCCTGAATTTGTGGCAGATAAACTTTTGCAGCTTCTTGAAGCGGAAGATTTGGAGAATGGGAAGTTCTACGATATTAAGAATTTACTTTGATTTATGGGAGTATGTGAAACGAAAAATCAACTGATGGCTTATAGCGTGGGGCTGTCCCTTAGGACAGCCTCTTTTTTTAGTGATCCTTCATTCCCATTTAAAATAAAGTCTAAAAAACCAGGATATCATCATTTGGAAATGTGATAATGCGTTCTATCCAATTACCTGAATGACATAAACTTTTTTGGAGGGAGTTTGGAGGGCTTTTAATGACAATCATTATTGTGAAAAAAGGTGACAGTCTTTGGGAAATTGCCACGAAAAATAAAGTTGACCCATCGAGGATAATTGAAGTCAATGGATTGGAATCAACAACTTTGGTCCCTGGCCTGGCATTGTATATACCTAATGAAAAAGCGGTGAATCGGAGGTATCTAATTAAAAGTAAGGATACCCTTACTAGAATCGGCAGTCTTTTTGGTACGAGTGCAGCGGAAATCATGGAGGCCAATCCAGGAATCGTTGCAAACTCGCTAAAAGTCGGTACGGAAATTTTAATTCCGTCTCCATACAAAAATCAATTGATTACACTGGGTTTTGCCTTCCCGACTTCAGGTGGAGTAGTGTTTGAAACACTTGAGCAGAATGGTGATAAATTATCTTATTTAGCCATTGTAGCTTATTCGTTTACAAGGGAAGGAAATGCATACGTTGATGGTGATGATTCCCCCCTTATTGCGAAATGCGGGCAGACAGGGGTGAAGCCGCTACTGATGATCCGGAACTTCCAAGGTGGTGATTTTGATGCTGATTTGGCTGGTGAAGTCCTTGCTAGTTCAGTATACAGAGCGAATTTAATCAAAAGTATGCTGAATTTCGTTAGGGAGAAAGGCTATGGCGGTGTCAGTATGGACATCGAATTCATCCCACCTGCCAGGCGTTCCGATTATGTGCTTTTTTTAAAAGAATTAAAGGAGGGGTTGAACGAACTGATCCTGCATGTGAACGTACATGCAAAAACAGCGGATAATCCTGATAATCGAATTGTAGGCGGGCATGATTATCGGGGGATCGGAGAGGCAGCCGACCTTGTTGCCGTGATGACCATTGACTATGGGTATCCAACTGGCCCGCCTGAACCCATTTCCCCAATTTGGTGGATGGGGGAGGTTCTTCGTTATGCTTTGTCGACCATACCTGGGTATAAACTGCAGTCGGCATTTCCTATGTATGGATACGATTGGATAGTACCAAGCCACGAGACT
Organism: Peribacillus sp. CSMR9; assembly: GCF_033141925.1. Taxonomy (NCBI): domain Bacteria; kingdom Bacillati; phylum Bacillota; class Bacilli; order Caryophanales; family Bacillaceae; genus Peribacillus; species Peribacillus sp. CSMR9. Next base: position 508 of record NZ_JAOPHO010000129.1, on the reverse strand, counting down.
AAAGCTTTATCAGCTCAAAATGCCCAAAATCTTGCTATTGCAACTGGCTCTGAAATAACTTTTGACACTTCAGCGGCTTGCCCTACCTATTCTTATCGAAGAGAGAATTCGAACCATGTCGTTTGGTTTGAAGATATTCGATCGATAAGCGCAAAATATGAAATGATTGATGCATATGAACTGATAGGTGCAACTTATTGGCAGATTGGTTTGGAATTCCCGCAGAATTGGGAGTTTATAGATAAGAATATCTGGATTATCAAATAGAATGAATGAGTGCCAGGTGGTAAAAAGAAGGGTTATATATTTTTTTCCCTTGTTTGGTTGTGCAGCTTTTACCAGGGGCAAGCCAAACACACCGAGCAAGATTTTAAAGAGAGACAATATTGTTCGACGTGCCCTTGTAACATAAAAAAGGAGCCATGGAAAACCGAGGCTGCTGAAAAACTCACGTTTTTCTAACTAGTACGGTAAATCAAACTAAAAAAAAGACAATTCTCATTCGATA
>NZ_JAOPHO010000128.1:0-4534 GCF_033141925.1 Peribacillus sp. CSMR9 | reverse complement strand
ATTGAAAAGCCAAGTTTTCTCCTTAAAGTAGGAAAACTTGGCTTAATTGATGTCGAATAATACTTAGCGTATGTTTTCCACGTTTTTCTACCGGGACCCCTTATATGTAAAACCTTAGTTACCATAATTAGCATTCTAGGGTCTTATATAATTGATCTAGAAATATTCTAGTTGTAAACCTACTCCCACTTCCTCTATATCAGCAACTGTGGATAGAGCTATCTTAGAATGTAAATCTGTACAATGAGAAGCGTGAAGCTTATTGGGTCTAAGTTCTTTTATATACTTAACAGTGTTCTCTAATTGAAAATTTGATGGATTCAATAAGTGAAATCCTCCTATGATATCTACTATTCTTTCTTCCTCACATACTTCTTTAGCATATTCAATAATGTTACATATTCCAGAATGAGCACACCCTACCATAATAACTAGCCCTTCAGATGATTTATATACTAATGCAGTATCATCAAAAACATAATCGTCAAATTCTTCTTTTGTAGTGGCCACTTTACCGATTACTTCTTTACCTTCAAAATCAAATTTTCTTTTAATTTCACCTAAAAACACTAATTTATCAGTCAGCCAAAATGGTTGTTTAGATAAGCGAATAGGGAAATGTCTGCTTAATTTATTGTAAGATAAGATACTTCCTATCTCACCTACTGAATCCAGTAATTTGCTTTCAAAAACTAAAGGATGACCAATAATTGTAGGCGTATTATGTATTATGAGCTCACCTTTTGCTTCCATATGCAACCTAATTAAATGAGTGACTCCCCATGTATGATCGACATGTCCGTGTGATAAAGCAACCCAATCTAAGTCCCTTAGATCAATTCTCATCTTCTCTGCATTTTTTATAAAAGCATCAGAGTATCCAGTATCAAATAAAATCCGTTTATTATCCTCTTCAATAAAAAAAGAAAGTGCTGGTTCTCCGAAGAAGTAGCGATCAATCAATGTATTATTATCTACAAGTATTGATAATTTCATATAATATCCACCTTTTTTCTATATCCATCTATTATAACTAAGGTGAGGTAATTTTTGTTAATTTATAAAAATGTAGCTTTGAATCAAAGTTTGATCAAATTAATACAAGAAACCTTGATAAATGGATAAATAAAAAAGCATGTTTTGAAAAAAGATTAATCAACACATGCCCTTATACTATTTAATTGGATTATTCTTTTATAAAAAAAATTAATCATTTTTTTGTTCCTTAATCAACTAAAGCACCCGTTAGTTTAAGTACAATCCTTCACAATCTGCTTCTTTTATCAAACCAAATACATCGCAAAAATTAATAAAATCTTATTTCTATTTATTACTTAATTTAGTTTATTAGATAAATTTTCCATAATATCAACACTCATTGAACCACTATAATTATTCTGAACAATTCCTTTACTGTCAATAAAAAAGGTAGTAGGAATATTAAATACTGGATAAAGTTCATTTACCTTATTCTTTGAGTCAAGAAGAATTGGGAATGTAATATGATTTTTTTTGACAAAACCTTTGACATCTGAATTAGTGTCAATATTGACTGCCAAAATCACAACATCCTTACCCTGTTTTTTGTGAAATTTTTCGATTTCTGTCATTTCAACCTTGCAAGGATTACACCAGGTTGCCCAAAAGTTCAGTATTACCTTCTTCCCTTTAAACTCAGAAAGTGTTACTGTTTCTCCAGATAGTTTCTTTAGTTCAAAATCAGGGGCGATGGAACCCATTTTAAAACTCTTAAAATTGGCTGTTTCTTGACTCGTATTTTCGGGTTCTATCTTGTTTTCCATTGCTTTCACAATCGCTACTGTAAATAAAGTAATTAACAGAACTACTGCAATCACTTTTTTCATCATTAAGAACCCTCCTAAAGGAATTAACGCTTAATTCAATTAAAACCCTGTAAAGCCTCTAAACAAGTTATTTGTTAGAAATGAAGTAATAATAGTCATCCAATCAAAAAATAGAATAAAACCCATAATAATGGCTAAATATCCACCAAATTGGACTATACTTCGATTGTATTTTTTAATCCACGCTGACCTGCCAATAAAGAATGACATAATAAAGAACGGAATAGAAAAACCAAGTATATAAGCAGTCATATATAATAAACCCTGACCAGTATATAAACCAAGGGACATAACAGCACCTAATATCGGTCCTATGCAAGGGGTCCAGCCAGCTGCATATCCTAGTCCGATTAAAACAGATCCTAAATAACCTGATGGACGGTTTTTAAATGATATTTTCCTATCAACCATCAAGAATTTTAGTTTTAAAATACCTACAATAATCAAACCGAAAATTATTATTAAGATTGCAGCTAATTGCCTAATTAAGTCACTATACTGATAAAAAAGACTATAAAGATAGGTTGTCGATAACCCTAAAACCACAAAAATAATAGAAAAACCAACCAAAAAGAAAAAGGTATGTAGCATTGCTTTTTGATTAAATTTCTTTTTTTCATCTTTTAAGTCAGTAACTGAAACACCAGTTATATACGATAAAAATGCAGGATATAAGGGCAGACAACACGGTGATATAAAGGATAAAACTCCTGCACCAAAAGCAATAAAAACATTCAAGGAACTCATTTTTTTCTCCAAATCCTTTTTATCCTTATTTTAACACTTGTGGTTAAATAATGTTATTCGTTTAATGTTGTCTTGTTAAACTAACCTGCCCTTTAGTTCCATAAAAAAAAGCTGCCTTAAAGACAGCTCTGATCTTCAGCTAACGCACCTTTAGTTGAATAATTTTGGTACTCCACATCTAAACTTTCACAAGATAGTTTAGCTCTCCCGTCTACATTGGATACGGCTTTCTTTTCCGGAAATACTTTTTTGTATTTTAACCTTATTTATTTTAACACCATGTTCTGGAGTATCGGTCAACGTGATATGGATTCTGTCGTAGGGAACATCGCCATGATGCGCTCCATAATTTAACGCACTTGCATGAACGATATGTCTATTCTCATCCCCGTTTATTCTTTCGATTTTATCTATTTTTGGACACATGATAAAATCTGAGTAAGTTTTGTTGAGGTAGGAAAAGTATCTTGTATATAAAGTTTCTTCAAGCAATTCATCTTTGGGAGCTCCAACACTTTCATATTTCCAGCCAACTAAGAGCCAATCATACAACTCTAGCGATTTCAATCGAATTTTTATATTATTTCGGGTATATATAACCTCACCCTCTGCTATTGTGCATGTTTTTGCTTGGTTTTCGGAAATACAATTATATGCAGGTTCGATAACCGCAACATCCCCGTTTTTCATTTTTATTTTCAATATCGAGACTATGGGGGGTTTATTTAACTCTAACTCAGTTGCTCCTTCGGAATGATTTGATGTGTTTATCCATTTAACAACCTTATTGATGATTACTTCTTCATATCCATCGCTTTCCTTAAATAAACGAGATCCCCCATATAAACGGTTTACTTGAACAGATAAAACATCCCCTGTTTTTAATTTTGGTTGAATATTTGCCTTTGCTAATTGTATTGGGGAAAATAACACAGTAAACACCAGGACTAGTATGACTAACTTTTTCACGATTTAACGCCACCTCTGGATGTAAGTATTGTAGGTATTTTCCCCTTATATTAAAACTAAATACCTAAATAACAGCTGCAAACCAATGAGATTCCTATATAAAAAGGTTCGTCATTTGACAGCCTCCGTTATAGAACTCCCTCAGTTTGATACAAATATCTCTCGAATGCTCACTTATTCGCAGGATTTCATAACCCTTGTAATTGGATTTCCGGGTAATTGAAATGAGATCAGATCATTTTGGCTTCGTGAAGGCATAGTTAAATAAAGGAGCCAGCTACCACTCCATATTTTACCATATAATGTACATCTCCACGCCGCCCCTGGAGGCTATCCCTCCCATGTCTCAACGGGTCAATTGCCCTCTCATTCCTTCGTCATGCCTATCCAAGGGGTGGAGGCCAGTTATGCTAACCTTATGGGTCACAGTGCCCTTTTGTTCAAGAAACCTGGTACTCCGTACATATTTGTAATCCTACGAATAAGACAACATTCAAAATAAAGTTAACTATTTTAAAATGATACATTCTATATAACTAATGTTTTTATTTCTATGCTGCTAAAGGGATTATTACTTGGACTTTATTTGGACAGTAAGACTCATTTCGTCGAGCTATTCCTACAAAAATCCTTGCTAGTTTTCCTATCAGTTTCATGATTGACTTCATTTTCTTTATCTTCTTTACCTTCACATTATGGGAATGGATGGCTTTAAACTCAGGGTTATTCATCACAAGGCTCATAGTTGCTAAGTAGAGGAATCGTCGTAGTCTTGACCTTCCACGCTTTGAAATGACAATCTGACCTTTCCATTTGCATGAACTTGCTTCAGCTAGATGTAATCCCGCATGCCGTAATAGAGAGTTTCCGTGAGAAAAACCACTTAGATCTCCTGATTCACCCAGTATCCCGGCTAATGAAATTTCACTTATTCCTTTAATCATAAGTAGTTT
>NZ_JAOPHO010000127.1:0-4670 GCF_033141925.1 Peribacillus sp. CSMR9 | reverse complement strand
GTCTAATTACAAGGGTTATGAAATCCTGCGAATAAGTGAGCATTCGAGAGATATTCGTATCAAACTGAGGGAGTTCAACAAGGATTTTACCAATATTTGTAGAATGTTCTTTGTTACAAACAATTTTAGGAGGGGGTAACTTGAACAAAAACAAAGTTGGATGGTTGTTTTTAGGGCTTGCAGGGTGCTTCGGCTTATTATTTATTGCGATGGTAGGGCAAGGTTACGGATTATCAAATAGTCAAATACAGGGGAATTTGCAGTTGAATTTTATGGGGATAAAAATCGCAGACGGGATTACAACAACCGCAAGATGGAACCAGTATGGAACATATTTTTATCTATGGAGTTTAGTACCATTAACATTAACTATTTTCTGTTATCGCAAATTTTCAAAACTCGTACCAACTATTTCAAACTAATATATTTGAATTGCTGTCCTTTTAGGACGGCTTTTTTATCTATTGTTAAGATTGTGAAAGAGTGTTCTTAAACTAACGGGTGCGTTAGCTGAAGATCAGAGCTGTCTTTAAGGCAGCTCTTTCTTTATGCAACTATCGGGGCAGTTTAGTTCATGAAGGAGAATTACAGACATAGAAATGTTTATTACCACATAGGTGGGAGGGGATTATACCAAACAAGATTTACATTGTCAGACATTGCGAAGCACAGGGCAACCTTCAGAATCACTATTAACTAAAAAAGGTTTAAAACAGACGAAATTAATAATTTGGTCGGCCTTCATATTGGTCATTTATGGTAAAGTTACAAATAAAGGGGGAGTTAAATTGAGAAAGTATCTCGGCATAATATCAATTCTAATATTAATAGGAACCTACTTCATTTTTTATATACCTGGAATTGATAAATTACCTTTACCTTACTGGTTCTTGTATGTATTTCTTTTGACTGGCTATATCGCTGCTGCCTTTGCTTCATGGTACAGTCATAGTGGGTTTTGGAGAAGGGCTTCAGCAACGATTTTAATTATTCTTCCAATTGGTTTCATTATTATCGTAGTAGGAATTGCTATGACAGGATTGTAACGGTTTAAAAATAATTACTATAAACACTAACATGTGCGTTAGCTGAAGATCGGAGCTGTCTTTAAAGCAGCTTTTTCCTTATGGAACTAAAGGGGCAGGATAGTTCAATAAAGTGCATGCAATAAGGGAGGATAATGTGTGAGAGATAGAGGTTCGGTTGTGCTTATAGAAAATAACAAGGTTGGACTGATTAAAAGAATTAGGAACGGTTCTGTTTACTATGTTTTTCCTGGTGGTGGAATTGAAGAAGATGAAAATCCTGAAACAGGGGCAAAAAGAGAAGCTTTTGAGGAATTAGGTGTAAAAGTCAACGTTAATGAGTGCTTTGCAAAGGTTGAGTTTAACGGTACACAATACTTTTTCTTAGCTGAAATTATCGAAGGAACTTTTGGGACTGGACAAGGTGAAGAATACACCTATGAATCTAGAGATAAAGGTACATATTTGCCAGTATGGGTAGAGATAAAAAAATTATCACTCCTTGACGTTAAACCGAAAGAAGTTGCTTTAAAGGTACAATCTATCTTCAACTAACAGGTACTTTACTTCAATAAGGGAGTTGCATTGGCATCTCTTTTTCATAATGAACTAACGGGTTCGTTAGCGCCATAAGAAGGCCGCCAATTGGCGGCCTTTGAACGTATGATTCTAAAGGTTATGTTACATTGGATGAATTCAGATCTGTTGCTTATTAATAAAACAGATTTTTAGGCCGCATCTGCAACTTTTTTTATAAAAAGTGAAACCAAACATATCCTGAAAAACGACATACTATTGAACACAGTATAGAGAGGGGACCCTCACTTGAATAATGAACAAAATTTAATGGATCGCATCCGTAAAGGAGATGGGGAGGCATTCAGTCTGCTCGTGGAGGAAGTATTGCCGTCTGCCTTTAAAACGGCTTTCCTGATTCTCCGTTCAAAGGATCTTGCTGAAGATGCGGTGCAAAATGCACTTGAAGATTGCTACATTAGCATTATGAAAAATAAAGATATCCGAAAGTTTAAGGCTTGGTTTTATCGACTTGTGTACTCTCGAGCTATTGATATTTACCGTAAAAGCACTCGTATTCATTCTTCTACTATTGAAGAAAACCCAGAAGTAATAGTGAAAATGATTTCGGAATCTGCCCAGAACCGCGCAATTCAAAATGAAACGATGAAGGAAATACTTAATTTGATTTTTAGCCTTCCAAAAGAACAAAGCGTTCCCATTCTACTTTATTACTATGAAGACCTGCCAATTAAAGAGATAAGTCTTATTCTGGGTGAAAATAGTAACACGATCAAAACGAGGTTGGCACGAGGTAGAAAAAAACTCAGAGAAATAATGCAGAACAATAAATATGCGCTGGAGGTTTAATATGGGACATAAAAAAGATGATAAGCAGACATTGGAACAGCTCCAGATCCCAATATCTCTCGAGAGATTTACAAAGGAAATTCCTAAAAGGTATAGGGATGGAGAGTTTGCTGAAAGTAGAATAGAAAAAGTGAATCAGGAATGGACTCATTTCCAACGGAGTATGAGAAAACAATGGTCTTTTGGTAAAAAGATTGCCGCATTCACGATTGCAGCAGCAGCTAGTTTAGTTCTATTTATGGGGTCGGGATTCGTATCACCGACGATGGCAAAAATGCTGGCAAAGATTCCGCCACTTAGCTCCGTCTATGATCATGATGTAAATCTTTCTGATTTGATTACGAAAGAACTGAAAAAAGAAGGGTATCCAATAAAAGAGGTTCAGGAGCATATTGGTGGGGATAAGGAAGGGGTTTATATCTATTTAGAGGCATCTGATGAAAAAGTAAAGAAAATGAAGCCAGGAATTGAAAAAATTTCATTTAACATTCTTCACGGTGAAAAATTTAAGGGGACCAGGATTGAGGATTATTATGTCAGAGTAAGGAAATTTGTTGACGAGCCGAAGTCGTGGAAGAAGAAGCAGGCACGAATTGATAAGGAAATTACTGAGACTTTTGAAATTGTTAATCCCGTGCTGAAATCATACGGTTATGAAAATGCTTTATCGGCTAGCCCAGAAACTATTGAACTTGAATTTCCAAATACTGAAAGCAAAAAGAAGATTGCTGAAATTCAAAAAGCAGTGGAAGATGCATTAAAAACTGCAGGGAATAATTCCTTTAAAGTTAAAACTAAAACCTTTAATCTAGCTAAAAGAGAGCATTACAGCCGTTGGTCTGATGCGGTTACGGGAATTTGGCATGAATTCATAACTTATAAAAAATATCATGTTTCCGGTGTTGGTTACAAAAGCATTGACGGGGAAAAAATGCAGATTGAAATTCGCATGAATCTGCCAAGCACTGATTTGAAAACAGCTGAGCTAGCAAAGGAGCTTAACACCATGACTGAAGACTTCATCCATTCAGAGGAAATCTGGCAAAAAGTAAAGGACGATCCGTACGAAATCATCATTACTAGTAAAGATAAGAAAAGGATGAACGAATAAATCATTAATTAGAAAAGGGCCAATCTAAAAATGGCCCTTTTCTAATGGATCATGAACGAAAGTAACTTGCTTCGGGAAAATTAGGTATGTTATTTTCTTTATTATTGTTTGATGCAGCAATATTGTGAAAATAGAAACTAAAAGCATTATCATAATAAATCGTTTTATTTTCGTATAGACCCTGCCATTTTAAAGTTAATATGCCCTATGTAATTTATTTCAATTATAAGGCTTATTTCTGTAAGCCGAAAATTGCCAAACTAATGTGTTTTTTCTTATTAAGCTAACGTAGCTGGTTAGCAAGATTGTGAAGGTTTGTACTTAAACTAACGGGTGCTTTACTTCAATAAGGAAGGTTGCAGAGGCAGCCTTTTTTTTATGGCACTATCGGGGCAGGTTAGTTGCATTAAGTTTTATAATTTTCTTCGAAAGAATACCTTGCATTATAAAGTAATATAAAATATATTAATTCCAAGAGGTGGAAAAATTGGAGATTAATAAAGAAGTCTTAAAAGGTCATATAGACACGCTCATCCTGTCACTTTTACATAGGAGGGATATGTACGGCTATGAATTAGCCAAAATCGTTCGAGAAAAGAGTGATGATCAATTTGAATTAAAAGAAGGTACACTTTATCTGTCTTTAAAGAGATTAGAAAAGAATGAATGGATTTCTTCTTACTGGGGGGATGAGCAAGGACCAGGAGGAAGAAGAAAATATTACAAACTTACATCAATGGGTGAAGAAGGATTTGAACAAAAGCGTTTGGAATGGGAATTTGTAAGAGATGTGATTGATTCGTTTTTGGATTGGGGGAGAAAAAATGAAAGAAATTGAAGCATTTGTTGATTCGGTTTATCAAAATGTTGGCGGAAATAAAAAAGAAATACAAGAATTAAAAGATGAAATGAAAGGTCATTTATTAGAGGCTGTTCACGAGTTAAAATTAGAAGGAAAGTCTGAACAAGAAGCAATTGAAATTTCTATTGAACGTTTCGGCGGAGAAAAAGAAATGCGTTCTATCGTCGGTCAATTATTCAAAGCACAAAAGGTATTTGCCAAACGTGTGCTTCATATAGCGTTAACATTTTTTGTCCTTACTACTGTTGTCTGTGGAGTTTTATGGGCGTTGGATCAAGTAGATATG
>NZ_JAOPHO010000126.1:0-4891 GCF_033141925.1 Peribacillus sp. CSMR9 | reverse complement strand
CGGTTTTATTTGCTTTACTAAAAGGTAAAATGTCTGCGGGTGACGTGTCGCTTAAAACAAGCGAAGATAAACAAGCAGAACCAGAGGATGAAAAGTTGACGATGGAATGCATCGCGAATAATGATGGCGAAACCATTGCTTATGGGATCGGTACGCAAATTATAGAAAAGTTAAAAACATATGCATTCCCCCCTGCTACACCACCAGCTGGATAAATAGAAGCCTTCCTTGTGGAGGCTTTTTCATTTTTTTATTAATAAAATTGGAGGAATGAAACATGTACACATTAGATCTAACCGATTCACAAACAAAAAAGGTCAATACCCTTACGCAAACTTGGGTAAGTGGCAAACAATTATTAACCGCATTAAAGCTAAATAATGCCGTCTATGAGGATGATGAAGAATCGACCATGGCCCTGGTCAATTTCGTTGCTGATTTATTTGGCGTTAAAGCAAATGACATTTTAGAAGGTATCCAGGCACATGAATTGATGGAGAAATTGTATGAAGTATATTACAAAGTTCTTGGTTACAGCGAAAAAAAGAGTCAGAAGTTGATTCAGTTCATGAAGGACGGAGAAATGGAGCCGGTACTGGATTAACCCCGCAAGAAGCCATTGAAAATCTGAATGCGTTATTTTTGAATTTAATGCAGCAGGGCATGAGTTATCACGATGTCGTCAATGCCGATTACTATCATTTGATGGAAGTATTAAATAACGATACACCTAAAAAAGAAAAAGTCATGGATTTAGCAGACTTTGTAAAAACATTATCGTAGGAAAGGAGGAAACTAATTGATAGGAAACCAACCACTTGGAAAAATGATTATTGAAATGGATTTATCGTCCACCAGTTTTACCAAATCTTTAACAGCTGTAAATCGATCGATTAAAAGCGCAGAACGGGAAATGAAAGCCAATATGGCCGTGCTTAATAATGCAGATGATAAATATGGTGCATTAGGTAAACAGGTTACAGGCTTGAATAAAATTATGTCTTTGAACGAAAAACGCATTCAGCAATTGAATGAAAAACGTAAAGATGAGCTCAAGACAAACGCGGAAAGTTCAAAGGTTATACAAGATTTAAATAAAGAAATTAATACAGCAGTACAGCGACAAAGTGCCTGGCAAAAGCAAGTTAAAGATGCTACCAGCAAAATGGTCGACTATACATCGTCCACGAAAGATTTAGAATCCGAACTGACTAAACTTAAAAAGAAGACGGAAGACCATGTTGAGAGTCAGAAAAAAAGTGGGTTAGCCTTTTCTGCTCAAAAAGATAAGCTTAAAGGATTGAGTGAGCAGGCTAAAATCCATCAACAGATAGTCGATATCCAAAAGCAAAAAGTGGCGGATTTGACCAGGGAATTTGGCGAGCATGATCATAGAGTCGATGAGGCTAAAAATAAATACAAGTCCCTTGTGAATGAACAACAAAAATTGAATTCATCGTTCAATACCCTGAATCAGAAAATTTCCAGTGTCCATCCTTCTATTGGTAAGTTAGCAGATGATATCGGAAAAGCCGAATCGAAGCTTCGAGGCTTATCTAATCGCGCAATGAACACTGGTTCAACATTAAATGAAACAGGCCGTTCGATTTCATCTAGCTTTAGCGGTATTACTTTAGCTGGTGGCCTAGGTTTAGGTTATACCATCAAACAAGCAGCGGATTTTGAACAAGCTATGGCTGACATTAAAGCACTCATGAATCCAAAAGAGTGGAAACAATACGGAAAAGGTATTAACACCCTTGTAAATGATCTCGGATTGGAAACAAAGTACAGCAATAAAGAAGTGGCCCTAGGGTTGCAAGAGTTGATTAAAGCTGGTGTCGATTTAGATGCAATCATGAGTGGTGGGTTAAAATCTGCCCTTTCATTAGCCACAGCTGGTGAATTGGAATTAGGTCAAGCAGCTGAAATTGCCTCCACCGTGTTGAATTCATTTAGAGATGACAATATTGATATGTCAAAAGCAGCCGATTTACTAGCTGGTTCAGCAAATGCCTCTGCCACCTCTGTAGAAGAAATGAATTATTCATTATCCCAGGTTTCAAGTGTGGCAGGTCCCGTTGGTTTTAGCTTTGCAGATACAAATACAGCATTGGCAGTTTTTGCTCAAGCGGGACTTAAAGGATCGGATGCGGGTACATCCTTAAAAACCATGATCATGCGATTGTCTCCACAGACTGATGCAGCTGCAACGATGATGGATGAATTGGGTATTTCTACTACCAATACGACGGCAGGTTATAAATACTTAGTGGAAAAGGGCATTCAGCCAGCTTCAAGAACGATTCCTGATTTGGATAAGGCTTTCAGAAAGTTAGCGAAGCAAGAACTTGGTTCTGCAGCAACTAAAGCAAAATTAAGAAAAGAATATGGTCGGCTTCAAAAATCAAGTGGGTATCTTTCCTCTTCCTTTTTTGATGAGCAAGGCAATGTTAAAGCTATGTCTGAAGTGTTCAATATTCTTCAAAAGTCTACCAAGAATTTATCAAAAGAACAAAAAATCAATGCCTTTAATACCATTTTTGGTTCGGATGCGATTCGCGGTGCCATGATTGCTAGTAAATCAGGGGCTGAAGCGTTTGACGAGATGGGTGTAGCCATTAATAAAATTAGTGCCGATGATGTAGCGGAAACTAAAATGGACACATTAAAGGGTTCTATTGAAAAAATGAAGGGTGAGGCGGAGAGCGCTGCCACGACTTTCGGAACTGCATTGATTCCCACCATAAAAACGGTTGCAGGTACCATCGAGGATGTAGTCGGATGGTTCAATAAATTTGACGTAGGCACGCAGCATACCATTGCAAAATGGACAGCAATCGGTGTAGGTGCTGCTGGTGTGGGTGCTGCACTTGGATTTTTAACCATTGGTATCGGTGGTTTAGTCACTGGAGTTGGGAAAATCACGCTTGGCGGAGCTAGCCTACTTAAATTTTTATCAAATGGCGTCATCAATTTAGGCAGTTTTACTTCCATGACCAAAGGCAGCACACAATCTTTAAATGCGGAGACAGTAGCCCTTAATACCAATACCACGGCATTAAGACGCAATAATAGTGTTCGTGGCGGTGGAGTAACCGGTCGCGGAAGGTCACCTGCAGGAACAACAATTGCTCCCACCGTTTCTACAGGAAGTAGAATGGCTAAAAATGCAGGGAAGGTTGGTAAAGGAGCCAAGGCTTTAAAATATATAAAAGGTGCTGGCGCAATTGGAACGGTTGTTGGTGTCGGTGCATTGGGGTATGAATTGGCTACCGGTTCTGGAACAAAGGAATCGATTGGTGGAGGTATTGGCAGCACTTTAGGTGGTATCGGTGGCGGTGCTGCAATGGGTGCGGCTCTTGGTTCGGTTGTGCCAGGTATTGGTACTGCAATCGGCGGTATTGCTGGCGGGATTATCGGAGGAATCGTCGGAGATAAGGTAGGTTCTTCAATTGGCAAGGTATTTGATAAACGTGATCAAAAAGAAAAAGCTCTAAAAAAAGCTGGAAAAGATGCAGAAAAAGGCGCTTCACTTAACCTTAAAATCAAAGGCGTTTCAGCTTCGACCCAAAAGGCACTAGGTGAGTATGACAAGTTATATACCGGTGCAAAAACTAAGCTCAATCAAATCATGTTGTCTAATACAGTGGTTAATAAAAAGATCAAAGATGATACCATCAAACAATATGATTCCATGAGCAATAGTGTTCTTTCATCCTTAAAAGATCGGCACCAGGAAGAACGTGTTGAAGCAGTAAAAGCTTTGAAGTCCAATAAGAACTTATCCCAGAAAGATAAAAATGAAGCCCTAAAAAAATTAGATGAAAAGCATAAAGCCGAAATTGATAAATTAACAGGGGACAATAAGCGCATTAAGCAAATTATGAGTAATGCTTCTAAAGGAAAAAGAGCCCTTAATCGTGATGAAAAGCGTGAAATTAACGAAATCAATGATCGGATGTATAATACAAAAATTAAAAAGACGTCCAAGAGTGAAGAAGAAATAACCGCCATAAACAAGAGACGTAGTAAGCAACGACATGATATTACAACAAAAGAAATGAATCAAACCATTAAAGCAGCAGAAAGAGAATTTAAAGATACGAAAAAAAATGCAGAGAAAAAACGCAAGAGTAAAGTTGAAAATGCAGAAGTACAATACAAGAAATTAGGCGTCATATCTAAAGCTGAATTTGACAAAATTGTTGCTAATGCAAAAAAGGAAAAGAAAGAGACCGTCGAACAGGCTAAAAAGAAAAAAGATGGCGTCGTAAAAAATGCAACGCTCCAAAAAGAAGAGTCTGTAAAAGCCTCGAAGAAACAAAAAGAGGTCAATATTGAAAACGCTCAAAAAGAAACCAAAGGAGTAGGAAAAGCATTTGAGGGTTTGACTAGTTTCTTGAAGGGCGCGGTTGGTTGGGTTAAGAAGGTATTTGGAAATAAAGATAAAACCTCGTCCCCGCCTAAATTTAATCCTGGCAGCATTCCCGAAAACGCTAAAGGAACGTTTCAAGGCCCCTTTAAAGGCGGTCTATCTTTTGTGGGTGAAGAAGGTCCGGAACTTGGATACTTACCAGGTAAAGGACTTGGGTTGGTTGGAACAACCGGTACTGAACTGGTGAATTTACCAAGAGGTTCAGCTATTCTTCCTCATAATAAGACAAAAGCTGTATTAAGCAGCTATAATTTCCCAACAAATTCGATCCCTGGCTTCGCAAAAGGTACAGGCGATGATAATTCATTTATGGATTACATCATCAACGGTTCTAACAAAGTTTTAAACGGCATTGGAACATTGGGTGGTAAGGCTGTAGATGCATGGCCTGTAACTGAGGGGGAAATAAAAACATTGCGTGGATTGGGGTATCAATTGAGTGTCTATGAAAAC
>NZ_JAOPHO010000125.1:0-4894 GCF_033141925.1 Peribacillus sp. CSMR9 | reverse complement strand
TAGCTTCTGGAACGTCCAGGATGCTAATGTCAGCTTTAACGTCACCAGTACCTTTTGAAGATACATAATACGCCACATTTGAGGCGTAAACCTTTACAGATTCAGGTGAGATACCTGAAATGGTCGCTTCCGTGGTACCGCCCTTATTGGCTTTACCTTCTACAACAAAAACATCTTTGGTGGCTTTTCCATCGTTATCTAAAATAACAAACGTCGCCCGTTTGAAACCTACTCTAATACCCATTTACAGCACCTCTTCTTTTATTAGTCCTTGATAACGCCTGGCGTCAACAAAGCGTTTTGTTTCTTTGAAATACTCATCTAAACCATCTTTTAACTGTCCGAAACCAAGCTTTTTTAGTTCCTTTTTTATCTCAGCTTGAATCTCTTTAACTTGCAAACGGTTCGTTGATTCCACATCAATTTGATACAAATATTCATTCGCATGATTTTCATTACTGGCATAAACAGTTGGAACAGGAACATCCAATGGATCAATCACAATAAAAGGTTTGCTAGCATCGCCTGTTTCGGGATATTCATAAAACTTAATACGGTCTGCGCAAAGGGAAACAATTAATTCATTTGATCTTAGTTGGTTATAGATCACCATTAAGCCGTCTGTCATAATTGTTTTTTCATCTCCTTCGTGACCGCATGTAAAAAGGCTCCTTCACTATTCGAGATTGCTCGTTGAATAGATCCGTAGCCTTTAGGTTTTATTTTTATGCCATTTCTGTTATATCCAAATTCATTTAGATGGACCAATCGATAACGCTCTTTTGGTCCATTCCAGCCCACTATCACCGATTTATAACCATTTTGGCTAGTTACTTTACCTATTACAATTTCATCCTGAGACGCCCCCGTATCTTTAAATACCTCGAATTCTTGGGAAACGGCTTTTGAAACCACATTGGCTCCGGCCATTAAGGCTTTATTGGATACTCTGCTTAAAGCCTGTTCTGACAATTGATTTTGCAGTTTTTTATAAACGTCCTCGAACCCCTTAAATTCAACAATCATGTGATCACCGCCAAAAGAACGGTAATAAAATCGTTCTTTGTTAGGTCCGGGCGAACGTCAATCACGTTAAAACGAATATAATTACGTTCACCATTTATAATTTTTGAATATCGATCATCCTCTAACTCTGCGTAGTGTTCAGTGTCGGGGAAATACTCACCGATTGAATCGCGGATATTAATAGTTACAGCATTTTTCGTATTCATAAATTTCAGCTGATGTTGTTCCTTGCCAGAATTGAGTATTTCAATATCTTTCATGCTCGCGCTGTATACTTCTGCAAAGCATTCATATACCTGTACCAATGCTCCTTCTCCTGGCTCTGGTCCATTATTCGGGGCATATTGATAAAAGCAAACCGGAGTCCTTAACTCACCGCTACCGATTTTATTCGGATTAAACTTTGGTTTCATCGAGATCCCCCTCATATAAATCCAGAGCCAAACCTGTTATTTCACTAGCAAAGTTTTCATCGAAATACTCCACGGCATCATTATACGAATATCGTGCACGCTCAAAGACAAGTTCTCTTCCACCTTCATGCGTTTCAATATCGAATACTCCACACTTTCTTTTAATAGCAGCATATGAAAAGGACAACATTTTTTTGATATTGTCGTCCTCTTTCGTATGTGAAATTTTCATGCGTTCTTTGAACTGCAATAGCAATTCGTATGTGATTTCCAATCAAATCACCTACTTTTCATTTTCTTCTACCCTACTTAAAAAGGAGTCATCGAGATTTTGTTCAACCTCTTTAGCCCTTGTTACTTTCATTTCAATTTCTTGATCGATTGTATAAACTTCATTCGTATGGATATCCTTGAATGCTTTTAAAACTTTATATTTAGCCATCTAATCACCCTTCCGGAGTATTAATAGATAGGGTATAAATTGCTGCTGCTTTATTATCCTCAGCTTTACCAAAAGCGAATTGTTTAGCCGTGTAAAGATTGCAATCTTCTAAAGCAAGAGTTTGCTCATATTTGTTAATTTGTACGCCACCAGCTGTATAAGCATCGTAACGATTGTTTACAAAGGCAATGACTTCCCCAGCTTCAGCGAATTCCGATTCTACAATATGTAAGTTAAAAGGTAAGGCTGTAACATAGGTTCCATTCGCATTTAAGAAAGTGTATTGTGCTTTTATTCCCCAGGCATCAGTAGGGTTGACGACTAAAACAACTTTCCCTTCAATCTTGACAGATTTATCGTTCGATTTAGTGGAAAGATATTTCATTAATTTAGATAGTTCTTTTACTGTTGTTTTAGAATCGGCAAATGTAAGAATTCCAGCCACTGCTTTTTTAGCGTGTCCAGTTGTTGGATTTACTGAAGCCTCTAAATCACGAATTAATCCAATCGGCTGTTCTTTAGTTGGGCCAACGCCGTTGATAAAACCATTTTCTAATGCCACTGCAAAAGTTTCTGTGATTTGTGTACGAACATATGCCTCAATCCAAGTCGGTCCGAATTTTTCTAAATCCTTAGGAAGAACAACAAATGCAGTCAGTTTAGATTGTGTAATATTTTCTTCGCTAAACGCAGCATCCAGTTGTCCTTTAATTTCACCGAATACTTTACCCCATACGGCAGCACCCGAAGGATCAGACTTCATGATACGAGTTAAAAGACCTGCTTTTTGCAAATTGATTTCAGACAAAAAAGCGTGATCCGTTGTTAAATCTTCAAAAATACGATCAACGGTTGTTTCTGGAAGGATAATATCATCCGTAAAACCGTCAGATTGCGCTACAGCATTGAAGAATTTTGTTTCTTCAGAAGTTAAAACATTCATACCACGAGTCGCTAAAATCGTTTGATCTGCATTTTGTGTTTGTACAGCTTGGGTAATTTGGGTTGTTAAGGAATTTACCAGCTCATCTTGCATGTTGTTCCAAGCTGTTTCGATTTGATTGGGAGTTGAGTTCTCGTTTTTCACCACTTGGGCATAGGATTTTTTAGCCTCATCATAGGCTTTTGAATGATTATTTAATTTCATTGTCATTATTTTTCCTCCAATTAAAAAATGAACCCTCGTTTTTTCGCCACAGGCGCAGGTTCATTAGTTTGGTTTATATTGTTCTGAAGATTAGCTGTTACTTTAGCAACGATGCTGTTCATTTGTTCGTTGGTAAAATTGATATAATCATTTTTCTCTGGTTCATCTGAATCAACAACGGTTTCAATCGAATCGACAAACCCTTTTTCCAGTGCTTCTTCTGCCGTTAGCCATGTTTCAGCTTCAATCATATTTCTGATTTCCTCAGAGCTTAACCCTGTGCGCTGTTTGTAGATGGATACAATGGATTCATCTATCGTTTCTAAAGCATTCATGGTTTTTTGAATATCGCCTTTTGTACCATAAGCAAATGTTGCTGCTTCATGGATCATTAGATTCGAACCAGTACGCATGATGATTTCATCTGCACCCATCGCGATAATGGAAGCCGCTGAAGCTGCCAGGGCTGTGACCTCAACAATAACGTGCGCACTATGATCTTTTAAGTAATTGTAAATTTCAATGCCATCAAAAGCATCGCCTCCGCCGCTATTTAGCTTAATACGAATGGTAGATGCTGTTACACCATCTAGAGCCCTACGTACATCATTAGCTGACGTGGCATCATAAAACCACCCGCCTTGACCAATAGCCCCGCTTATAGTCATGGCATGTTCATCGCCATCAAGACTGTTTGTAAATTTATGAGCCACTTGTTGGATTTTCTTCTTCATTTCTTTTCACCTCCTTTCACAGTGGAAGCGCTTTGGTAGTTTTTCGTGATAACAAATTCATCTAGCTCCGGATTATCAGACTGTTCTTCACCCAAGAGGACACGTACTTGATTTCGTGTGAATGCACCTGATGCAACCAGCTTATCGACAGCTTCGGCGTGTTCAATGATCTCTTTTTCTTGAATGCCTTTAATATCGAATTTTTTACCCTCTTGATAATCCTTTTTAGTTATTAATTTGGCATTCAACTCATCTTGGATTTTTTTTAATAATGGGCCAATGCAAAACTTTATATAAGCTTTCATCGACTTCTCTAAATCAGCCATTTCTCCATGCACAAGAGCCGTGGGGATACCAAGTATTTCTGCAACATCATTCGTAATGGATTTCTTTAACTTCGATAATTCGTCGATGGAGGGACCTGCAGACACACCATCGGAAATTTCGTTGTACTTAAATCCTTTCAACAAAGGAATAATGGCCACTGCATTCTTCTTGATTGAATTAAATACTCGGTCAATGTATCCTTGCAGCTTGTCTTGCTTCTTATCCTCCAACGACTGTGCTGTCTCAACTTCAACGGTTCCCCTGATTTGGTAACCACGCATGGAGGCTTCCATCATACGGCCAAACAATTCCCCGTAGTCAGAAAACAAACTATCTAAGAACTTTGTTAATCGTTCATTGTTGTAATTTAAATAAATCACTTCATCCATTTTAAAAGAACGATTAAATTGATAGTTTTTGACAACCACCGATTCAAACGTATCGGGATATACAGCCAATTCCTTTCGGATAAAACTGTCAGCTATTAATAAATCATCTGTATCAGATAAAATGACAAGTACCTCATTTTCATGAATCAACTCGTAAATAAATCGTTGCCAAAAATCTGCAGCTGATTGATCGGTGTTAGGGCGTACATTAAGCAAGTAATCCCAATCATCACGGAGTCGTTTGTTATTCTCCATCAAACGAAAATCTGATTGTGAAATAGTTCGCGCGATGAAGTTAATGCAAGTCTCTAATGCTATGGACTTTAAATAGACTCTTTTCGATGCTTCCATTATCTTCACTCCCATTAATGATGATTTTACTTAGTTAATAAAAAAAAGAATTATAATATGCTTTA
>NZ_JAOPHO010000124.1:0-4987 GCF_033141925.1 Peribacillus sp. CSMR9 | reverse complement strand
AAAAAAGGTAGATTTCCTCAGAATAAACTGAGAAAATCTACCTCTATTGGCCCGAAGGGACTTTTTCAGTGCCCTCCGAATTTCAGCTATCCTTTTACTTCATATCCAATCCTTGCTCCAAAAATCCTTAAATGTTGAACCTTAGTATTTATTCCAAGTCAATAAAGTATCTAGTGGCAAACGGACTTTTTCAAATCCTGCTTTAGTTCCTTTTCCAAGGGAGATTAACATGACAGGTTTGAAGTTTTCCGGTACATTGAATGCATCCACAAATTTGGCTTCATCGAACCCTCCCATTGGGACTGTATCGTATCCTTTTGCTTTTGCTGCTAACATGATCTGCATGGAAACCAAGCCACCGTCAATCATGGCTACACTTAAAGCCTTTTCAGCAGAAAAGTTACCGTAATTATGGATGATGGAAGCTACATATGGCTCTTTGATTTCATTCTTCATGATCCCTTTATTCACCAATTCACCATAAATTCGCTCAGCATTTTTGTAACCTTCTATATCAGCTAAAACGGCAATGACAGCAGATGCATCAACAATTTGTTGTTGGTTATTTGCGATAGGCAGCAATTCTTGTTGGGTTTGCTTATCTTGAATCACAAGGAATCTCCATGGCTGTAAGTTTGAAGAAGACGGTGCTTGAATCGCAACCTCAAGGATTTCTCTAATTTCTTCTTCAGTCATCACGTATTCAGCATCGTATTGGCGAACAGATCTCCGTTCTTTTGCGACCGTAAGGAAGTCTGTATCAGTAAGGACCTTCGGCTTTTCTAGCGGTATATTCAATTCTTTCGATTTATTTAGGTACTCTTCTTTACTCATTGTATTTTTTGTCATTTATAATGACCTCCATTTAACTGTGTATATTACAGGAACAGTATATTACGAATACTGTTCTTTTGTCAAATACAGTTTAAGAAAAACGAAACCCTATTAGTTTCGTTTTTCACTTTAAGATTTTGATAGTAAATCAGCAATCGTCTTTTGTTCCAAGCCTTGTATAATCCAGCTCTCCATCTCGTTTTTCAAACCGCATAAAGCGTCGCGAGAAGAAGGATGAAAGCATTTTTTATCATTCACATCAAGGAAGCCCTTTGAAAAAGGTTCGGATTTAATTGCAGCGTATATATCTGCAAGTATGATTTGTTCGGGATTTTTGGCTAGTGAATATCCGCCATCCCTGCCTTCCTTCGCTTGAATCAGCCCTGCCTTAACTAAATTACTTAATATTTTTCTGAGAAAACCCGACTCCGAATCAAGCTTATCAGCCAATTTAGCACTATTACATAATCCATCCTGATCTGCAAGAACGAGCAGAGCTTGTACTGCAAGACTAAACCACATTATACTGGATACCTTTTCAGACATTTCTTTCACCTCTCCTCTACTTTAAACTATTTTTCAATGAATATAAAACGCTGCATCGAACAATTCTTCCTAAAACCTCTTTTAAATGAACAGCCATGCGGGAAAGCCTTGCAGACCCTTTTGGACCGATCGGAGTTTTTCGGAGCAGTGATAGTAATGGGAAGCGGAATCTGTCACCAAAATGAATGGATAAACACAGTACTCCCACTTGGCGTATTTTATATCACCTTCCATTAAATGCTTGTCCCCATTTTACAAAAACCAGGAAAAAAAATGGACTAGTTATTTGTCCAAAATAGGTTAAACTAACTTAATAGAATTTTCACTCAGGAAGTGTTAATGAATGATGCTAAAGACCCTCTCATCACGACTATAAGCTGGTTATTGGCTTGGAACGGAAATTAATGATCATGGCCCTCTTGGTTTTGTTCATAGCTGCTTCAGGGTATGTCCATTCTTGGGTGGTCGGTAAAATTTTCAAGATGGGGAAAGGGGGATATCATCACCTTGACATTTACAGGAGGAATGCGAAGCATCAGTGCAGGATCCGTTCTTGCGACTACCTATTTCCCTGCTGCCGTCACTGTACCCGTTGTACTTGGGATGCTTTTTCAGCAAATGCTCGCTTCCTTTTTTGGCTTCATTTTGGAGAAGCATTCCACCGTTGTTCGAAAGAAGGGTGATTCAGTGAAAGATTATTTCCTAAGCATCCCTTTTCCCTTTCATTTAATTTCCAATTATAATAGACTAGTGGAACTTATTAACATGATTATCCATGAAAAATAAACAATCGGAGGTAATGAAGATGAAAATTGTTGCAATAGTGGGAAGTATTCGTAAAGAGTCTTACAACCTAAAGCTTGCCAAATATATTCAAACTAGATATCAAGATCGTTTTGATCTCGAAATCTTAAACATTCGGGACCTTCCTTTTTATGATCAAGATATTGAAAATGATCCTCCTGCAGTCGTGAAAGAATTTAAAAGCAAAGTGGCTGATGCAGACGCAGTCCTATGGGTAACGCCTGAATACAATGGGACGATTCCAGGCGTATTGGGCAATGCCATCGATTGGTTGTCACGTGTGGATAAAGTCTTGATTGGCAAACCTTCATGGATCATGGGTGCGTCAATGGGGCAATTAGGAACGGTTAAAGCTCAATTGCATTTACGTGAAATCCTATTCGCTCTAGGCATCTCCTCCCCGCTCCTTCCCGGGAATGAAGTATACGTCGGAGCCGTGCATGACAAAATCAATGACGAAGGCAGTCTTACACATGAGTCGACTGTCCAGTTTATCGATACGGTCGTCGATAACTTCATTAGCTGGTATAATCATCATACTCGTTAATGCTTTTAAGACAAGAATCCCAGCAGATCGCTCCTGCTGGGATTCTTGCTGCTTCATTCATGAGTTAAATGAGCCTTGATGGCAGTGCTCCTTCTCGATTTAAATCCTGCCTTTTCCAGTCAGATACATTCATCCTCTTCCAGCTTGGAATGAAGGATATTTCGTCATCCCGCCATCAGCAAATAAAGTGATGCCCGTTACATAACTGGATTCTGAAGATGCCAGCCATACGGCAACCGCGGCAATCTCCTCAGGCTTTCCGATATACCCCATTGGAATCATGCTTTCCAGATCCTTTTTCTTTTCGGGATCTTCAAGTTTGTCGGCATTAATTGGCGTGGCGATGGCTCCAGGTCCAATGCTGTTCACACGAATCCCTTTCGGTGCATATTCAAGCGCCAGGGTTTCCGTAAGCAACTTCACACCGCCCTTGCTTGCCGCGTAATGTACGAATAAAGGCCAGGGAATCATCTCATGTACACTGGACATGTTTATCACATTCCCTTTAACATTGTTCTCGACAAAATACTTGATCGCTTCACGGCAGCCTAAGAAATTACCGGTTAAATTGGTGTCGATTACCCTATTCCAGTCGCTTAACGGCATCTCGTGAGATGGAACGGCATTTTCTACTCCTGCATTATTAATAAATATATCAAGTTTCCCGAATTCCTTTACCGCAGATCGAACAATGTTAATCATATCTTCTTCAACCGTGACATCACATTTCACTGCAATAGCTTCCCCACCATTGTTTTTGATTTCTTCCAATACACTGTCCGCTTCCTCTGATTTAGTGCGATAATTAACCACGACCTTTGCCTTTTCCTGAACAAAGCGAATGGCCATCGCCTTTCCTAAACCAGTGGATGAACCGGTTATAACAACGACCTTACCCTCTAAATCTGTATACATTTAATCACCCTCCAATTAACTTTTTGCCAATCCGAGCATAATCCCGGCTATGATAATCAAGATAATTCCTATAACGATTCCAATTAGTTGGCGCTTCGTTTTCTTTTCACGTAATATGATGATCCCGCCGAGAGTTGATATGACTATGCCCATTTGAGAAAGGGAAAAACTCGTAGCCACTCCAACACGGGGCTGGGATATGAATAAAAACATGTTCCCTGCAGCCCATATCAGTCCGGGAATTATATTGCGGATCGTATATTTGTTAAACGGTTTATGTTTAAAGGTCAATAATAGACCGCCTATCACCATCCCGATCGCTTGAGGGAACAATGCTGACCAGCCATTAACATTGAAAAGCCGGGCTACGACCACATAGACCAAATAACCGAACGTCGAGATGAGGAGAATAATGATTCCTTTTTTCAAGTTTCCCGATTTGCCCTCTTTTGATTCTTTATCTTCCAAGGAGGTCAAGACAATTCCTATAATAATGAAAACTAGTGCCAAAACGCCTAAAATGACCGCTTTCATAGTAGACCATTCGTGAAAAACAATGACCCCGAATAAAGTCGTTGAAATGAGCTGTAATCCAGTTGATATCGGCATCGTTTTGGAAACACCCATTAAATCAATGCTCTTAAGCTGATTAGCTTGTCCAACGGCCCAAAACAATCCAGAAACGATCCCGACGCCAAACACCAAAAGTGACAACTTGATATCGGCAAAAATATAAACACCAATTGAGAAAATCAAGGCGCCAATCGTTGTACCTAGTGTTTGACTATAGGGTCCCCCCCCAAGTTTCACATTAAATAAAACGATGCTTCCCCAGAATAATGCAGGCAAGAGAGCTAATAATATATCCATCTTCAACCCCCATATTTGTATGTACTAACGGAAATTTCATTTTATATTCTCTTAATATGTTGTTCGCATTATTTGAATTGAACCTCGGTAATTTTATCCAGTTCCCGCAGAAATAGTGTTCAACACAAAAAGGGCTGCAGTCTCAGCCCTTTTTGACGATAGTGATATTAATTGCAGCTACCCACCATGTTATGATGTTGCATGTCCATTTCCGAATCATCACTACCTTGAAATAATCACTTTCATAAACAGCCGTCGTTCCGATAAAGATGAGGGAGAACAACCATTGCGGTCTGCAGCCGTGTGAAATGAATAGGCAAACTGTTTTGTCCGTTCATCTTTCACCTAGTAACCACTCTCAGGATCTGTTGTACTTTCTTTAATCTCTTTGGTTTCTTCTTTATCAAATTTATCTGATGGAAAAGGCTTCTTTCCATGGTTTTCACGATCTTGATTGATTTCTTCTTGAAG
>NZ_JAOPHO010000123.1:0-5120 GCF_033141925.1 Peribacillus sp. CSMR9 | reverse complement strand
TTAAGCTAACCACTACTACTGCCTTCATGGTTCGGGACTTTCACCCTATAGATTGCACCCATGCCGGGCGCACGAAAGAACTGCCTTAAAGACAGTTCCCATCTTAAGCTAAAGCACCCGATACTTGAATGACTACCACATCGGTTCATCCTTGTTACTTAGCTTATATATAAATGGCATCAAAATAAGAACCAAAGCATAAGCAACTATTTCAAAAGATAAGACATAACCTTTAGGTACCCCAAATGATATTGATGGTAAAATCAGTAAAGGTATAAATGAAAATAAGCTTAATTGGTTTCTTGATTTCTTGGAAACGTATTGGGATGAATCACAGGATGGACAACTTAACTTGTTTTTAAAGGTAAACATTTTAAAAAAAGTCTCTATCCAGCCCCATTTATAGCCACAGTGCTGACAGATTGGCATATGAAACGACCTCCTTTCAATTAAATTACATTATAAATTATACCATTTTTCCCTAAACTATCCTGATCACGTTAGTGGAAGATTTAAAGGTTCCTAACTAGGTGACCAAGAAAAACATCATTCCCGAACCCTGATTTGTTTGTACCTAACTTCTCCGTTAGCTCCATAAGAAAAAGAGCTGCCGGAGTGAACTGCACCCCAATTGTTAGACAACATCTAATAATCGTGGTTTTAGCAGCATTGATTCCATGGAGGAAAGTATGAGTAGTACAAAGTTCATTTATTGCAGTTTTTGACAGCGTAGGTATTCCGTTTGCAGCTGATATTATGAACCTCGTCATTTTAACGGCGTTGCTTTCTGTAGGGAATTCCGGATTATGTTCTCGTATGCTTTGGTCACTTTCGCAAAATGGTATGGCACCTTCAGTATTCGGGAAGTTAAATTCTCGAGGTGTCCCATTTAATGCAGTATTATTTAGTCTGCTTTTTTCCCTAGTATCTTTACTTACAAGTGTAGTTTCAGCAGAAACCATTTTTGTCGTCCTGCTTTCTGTAAATGGTCTAGCAGGTACAATCAGTTGGATGACCATCGCCCTATCTCAATACAATTTCAGGGGGCAATTTATTAAAACTGGTGGAGATGTGAAGGAGTTAAAGTACAAAGTTCCCCTATTTCCGCTAATACCCATTCTGTGTCTTGTTTTATGTGGAATTTCTATACTGTTTATGGCATTTGATCCGGCACAGCGTTCTTCCCTGGTAGTTGGCTTAGGCTTCATAGGGGCTTATTATCTTTATAATTTATACGTTACGGGAAAAGTATTAAAGATAAGATAATACTGAAGGAAGACCATGGAGAGGTAACAACACCCAAAAGTAGAGTATGAGAATAGGTTCAATTTTGGGTGCTGTGCAAGATTCTCTTAAAATTGGACTTACTGATAATACCAAACTAAAAGAGGTTCTTGAAATACACCTTAACTAAATTATAGGGGGCTATAAATTATGAAAAAACCTTACTTAGTCGTAGAGTGGAATATTGTGAAACAGAGGCAAAGGGTTGGTTAGTGGTGCATAACTTTGTTAAAGGGTACGCAGGAGGAGGCACAAGGATACATCCAACAGTGACAAGAGAAGAAGTAGAGCGATTAGCAGAGGCAATGGCCTATAAATATAACGCTTCTGAAAGTGTCACCACCGGAGGGTGTAAAGCAGGCATTTCTTACGATTATAAAGCCCCGGATGCGTATGAAGTTCTAAGAAGGTTTCTGATTGCGATGATGCCATATATAGATGTAGGAGTATCATTAGGTAGTGATTTAGGTACGAAGTATGAGGATGTACTAAGAGTATTTGATGAATTCAACATTGGAATACCTTTAACTAAATCTATGAAGGAAGATTTAAATGTTCAAAAAGGTATAAAAGACTTTAATGCTATGTTAGCTACAAAAATAGATTGCTTCCTTTTAAACGATGCTGTAACAGGCTACGGTGTAGCATTTTGTGCAGATGAAGCGTGGAAATTTAAAGGTGAGCCTACAGTCAGAGATTTGATTGAGTGTTAACTTAATTCACCTTTTATTTGTGGTCTTTTCTGAACTATCCCTATTCATTGAATATTAATATATGGAACCAAAACACTTCCAGCCCCATTTGGAAGTGTTTTGGCGTATTTACATTTCAGAAAACACCCATTCAATTTCTGAGTTTCCAGTTACGATTGATTTGGATCGTGCCCCCAAAACGTATGGTTTGAACCGAAATTGTATTGTTGGCTTTTCCATCTTCTAAAATATTGCCAGTTACTCTTACAGCATGATATGCTCCAATTCCTACTAAAAGCTAGGTGAGTAGGAATGGTTAGATTGAATGGAAAAGCTTTTTCATACGATTAAACCTCCAAATCTCTTGCTTTTTTTTTCGCCATTCGACGCTTATAAAGGGGAAAGCCAAACATATAATACCCTGAAAATGACAGCAGTATTAAAGATATACCTGTTATTGTGAGGATACTGTATCTATACCAATTACCAAAGAAGGATCCATCATGCAAAGTAATGAGGAAAGTTGAGTAATCCGGGTTTGTAGATAATACTTTTCCCGTACTCGCATCGATTTGAACACCTTGACTATTGTTAAAGCGAACCTGGTAAACATTTGCACTTGGTCTATATTCAATTCTAAATATATCTTCAACCGAGTCTACATTTGGAAGCCCCTGAGACGTAGCAATGGACACGACCCTGTCCATAGGTATCGATTGACTTGGACTCGCCTCTTTTCCCGTCCTTAACTCATCAGCCACTCCCAGTGGTATCATATAAACAAGCAAGAGGCCTGTGACTGCTATGAACATAAAAAAAACAGATAAAATTAATCCTGACCATTTATGTACTTTTTTGCTTAAATGATACAACTTTACAGATTTCGACATTGTTCCATCACCCTCCTTGACTTCAAAACAAATACAGAACCTAGGTTTAGTTTAAGTAAATAATATAAAGAAATTGTGGATCTATATCATTCTAAGCTCATAATTCAAATAAACTTACTGAACAAAACCTCCCTGCTTCCTTTTATACAATTTAGAAACAGATTGGTTATATTTAAAAGTATTAAAGTCTTACCTCATTCTTAATCCGTTATTAATAGCCATATCATTTTCGTAAATAGATATTTTCAACTTTATGATCTGATCCTTTTTTTAAAACTAGATTGGCCCGTCCTTTTGTCGGTAGTATATTTTCATGTAAATTTTTCAAATTGATTTCTTCCCAAATTTGAGTCGCTTGTTCAATAGCATTTTCTTTAGACAAGTTAGTATAGCGATGAAAATAGGATTCGGGACGTTGAAATGCAGTCTTTTGAAGTAGAAGAAACCTTTCAACATACCACCTTTCTATGTCAACTACGTTTGCATCAACATAGAGTGAAAAATCAAAAAAGTCACTGACGAATACTTGATTTTCTTTGTCAACTTGAAGAACATTAACACCTTCCACTATTAAAATATCTGGATTACAGATAGTTTGTACTTCATTTGACAAAATATCGTACGTTAAATGTGAGTAAATTGGAACTTCCACTTTATTTTTCCCTGCTTTTACATCACCGATAAGATTAATTAATTTTTGAGTATCATAACTTTCAGGAAACCCTTTTCTTTTCATCAATCCTTTTTCTTCTAAAGAGGCATTTGAATACAAAAAACCATCTGTTGTGACCAGGCCTACGTTTCTATGATTATCCCATCTAGATAATAATGTCTGAAGTAACCTTGCTGTCGTACTCTTTCCTACAGCAACACTCCCTGCAATTCCAATGATATAGGGTACTTTTTTAGCATTTGTTTTTAGAAATGAAGAAGTAGCAGTGTTAAGTTGCTGAGAAGCTTCGACATATAAATTAATTAAACGAGTCAAGGGCAAATAAATCTCTTCTACTTCCTGAATAGATATTTCTTCATTTATTCCTTTTAAGTCATCCAATTCTTCTTCATTTAAAGGAAGGGGAGTATGGTTTCGTAAAGATGCCCACTTTTTTCTATTGAATTCAAAATAGGGAGTATAGGAACTCATGCTTTTCGTTACCTCACTTTTTAGAGTTACTTTCAGTTTAACAAGGATGGTGCCCATAAAAATTCAGGAATAATCGATTCATAATCCCTTATTGACGTAAATCCCCCTGTGACTTGCGAAAGAAATTGAATGAAATATGCTCTAGGAGACATAAAATGCATTCCTTTCTTGGTGGTTAATTTTTGAATGATAACCCATTTGTCTGCAAAGCAGTCCTAAGTTTAGGCAAAGAAGCTGGTCCCATACCGTGAAATTTCAAAATCTCTTTTTCACTATATGTTGATAGCTGTTGCAATGAAGTTACCCCATTTTTTTCCAATGCCCGTCTGGCTGGTGCCGAGAGCAGTGAAAGAAATCCATTGTCAGGTTTCCGTTCTTGCTCACAAATAGGGCAGATCGGACAGTCGCTGGATTTATAGTATTTGTGTCCTTTGTTGCAAGTCCTTAAAATTATCTTTGAAGTTGTCATTTTTTCTGTCTCCTTTTCTCACTTTTTTGCCTTCTATCTTCTGCCAACTTTTCAATGGAATACTTAAAAGTACTAACATCATAGGTATATCACGCTAAGTATTAGTGGATATGTATTCACCCCGTTCATGATGTTATGTAATGCAACTAAACTCACTTATGAAGAAAGAAAAAGTTGCCTTAAGACCCGCTCAGATTTCAAGCCGGCACACCAGTTAATTGAACTAGGATACTATTTCACTAGTCAAAAAAACTATAAATAAGTAACTAAACATTGGCCATCGTAAAAGTAAAATCATATTTAAAAATCGAAAAGGACCATCCAAGCTGACAATAAGTATCTCGATAAAGCTAGTATATCTATTGCAATCAATCAACGGTTTACCAAGACCTATTATCCGGTAAAACTAGAATATTAAAAAATGAATATCGAATAGTTGTTCATAAATGGTTTGCTCCATAAATATAAAAGAACAGAGCAAAAATAACAACCTACTTAATATGCTACATAATGTGTCTAATGTGCTTCTCACTTTCTAATGTAATTAACTTGCCCCTTTAATGCATTAATCGAGTAGGAGGAGGCGCCTAGCCTCCGACCTCTCACACCACCGTACGTACCGTTCGGTATACGGCGGTTCA
>NZ_JAOPHO010000122.1:0-5378 GCF_033141925.1 Peribacillus sp. CSMR9 | reverse complement strand
CTATAGTTTTTGACTTCTTCCCCAGGTTACATTTTAGCTACCGGGGCAGGAATTGCAAACATAGGATCTCTGTTTCAAAAAGGAATTAATGTTTGTTTAGGGACGTATTACCAGCAAACAAATATGTGAGAAACGATGAG
This sequence comes from Peribacillus sp. CSMR9, assembly GCF_033141925.1. Lineage (NCBI taxonomy): Bacteria > Bacillati > Bacillota > Bacilli > Caryophanales > Bacillaceae > Peribacillus > Peribacillus sp. CSMR9. The sequence continues at coordinate 5,238 of NZ_JAOPHO010000122.1, read as the reverse complement.
GATGTCAAAAGAAAGAAGACTCTCTTTTACCATCACTCGAAACAGAGCGTTAATCTACACTGGCTGCATAAACTCTGATGCTACACCATAGTATAAAAAAACTATCTTAATGAATTAACTGGTGCGTGGGACTTGAACCCGTGAACTAAACTGTCCACCCCCTACTTTGTAGAAACATGTTTAAGACTGGTTGAGACGTAGGTCTCGTATAACAAGCGAAGCTATGCACTGCATGGAGGACTAGGGGTACTGGTTAATAAGTAGAGGAGGTAAAGATAATGAATCCAGTTGTTGGTCTGGATGTGGGAAAAGGAGAGAGCCAAATTTAGGCATTCTTAGATCAATCTAAACCGTATGGGAAGAGCTTTTCAATGAAGCATATCAATGAGGAGTTAGATTATTTTTTAGAATTTCTTTGAAGAGGAGACAGGGCAGATGCGTATGGTCATTTTAGAATCTACAGGGCATTACCATTTTCCCGTAATTCAATACCTGGAGGAACAAGGGATTCTATATATCTTACTATATCCGATTATTTCTTATCAGGCAAAGAAGTCCAGTTTACGGAAGGTAAAAACAGACGCTATCGATACGTACCAGTTGTGTGTGCTGTATTACAAAGAGGATTTTGAACCTCATAGTATTAGAGGAATTAGCTATTAGACCTTCGGAATTTGTCAAGACAACAGGAAATCATAACGAATATGTATTTGGAAGCTAAACTTCAGTTTCACACCATTTTAGATCAAGTGTTTTCTGAATACCGGAAGGTTTTTGGGGATCTATATTCCAGGGTTTCTTTATTGATACTAAAGTAATATCCCACTTCAGTTGTGGTATTAACGGCCGGGGAAAGTAAACTAGTCTAATTTTCTTTCGTAATAATCATGTTGTTTAGATATAGACAAACGAAACACCTCGCAAGTATAAATTAGGAAGTTTTATTCTTTTATATCAAAAAAGGGGCAATTCTTCGTTACATATACTAAATAAGAGAAGACTAGAAATCTCCTCTTTTCTTTTAATCCTTTTCACGATAGTTGGTTCTTCTCTCCCAGCAGTTTCGCACCTTTTTAGCCCTTCTCCTGTTCAGGGTTTGTATAGAGGGCTGCCGTTGAAGTCGACGTCTGACGCAGTTGAGTCATCAGCAAATGAATATCTCCTGATTATTCCATTAAGTTCGTCTCATAGGTATGCCTCAGTTTATGTGGGGACATCGATTTATTGGACTTAAAGGCTTTCGTATATTTCTTAACTAGAGCCTTGATGTCATGGTTGGAAAGAGGGGTAGCTCCATCATTCACCCTAGTCAAAAATACATAGTCCGTATCATCGTTTGATCCCCTATAACGTTCCAATCGCACAGCTAAATAATCTTTTTTATGTCCTGTATAGAAGGGGGAGAGACTGCCACAACATCCTTTTTTCCACCCTTACGTAAAACGTGAATCTATTTTTCCTCAAAATCCAAGTCTCGCAGCCTTAGATTGCCATCACATGGGGGAGGTGGAGCTCATCCCTTACCATATTGCTTGCTGCGATTGTGAAACCGAATCTGCTTATAAAAATTAAAAAGGTTTCGGGAACTTTCCGAAACCTTTTTGTCTACAAATTGGGGCTCTATAAGATAGAGCCTATATTTTATTATCTTTCACAAGCATAGTTGTCTTTATCGCGGTCCATACTTGGTACATAAGCAGGATGACCAGCTGGAACACCGTTTGGATATGTACCTCGTAAATCGGTACAGTTTGCAAAATCTTCCCTTTCTCCTGACGATATAGAAGCAGTTGACTGATTTGAATTTTCATTTGCAGTAGAGGTAGGAGTATCTTTACTAGCAAGTTGAGTATTTAAGCTATCAACTTTGTTTTGCAAACTTGTATTTTTAGTTGTTAAATCACTAATCTTTTTATTTAATGAATCTTTTTCTGATGAGAATGCCTTTTTTTCTTCTTCCAATGTTTTTAAATTATTTTCATATTCGGTAATATTAGAAGCTGTTTCTTTAATTTCTGACTCAAGATCCGTAATTTGTTTTTCAAGCTTCGAATTTTCTAATTTTAAAGTATTATTCGCAGCTGTTAACTTTGTATTTTGTTCTATTTCATCATCAAGTTTAGCTTGAACGCCTGTATCCAAAAATGATATTCCAACAATAAAAAATATTATTCCACCAATGAGCGAAGGATAAAAAATCTTTTTGGATAGTGCTCTTTCTTTGTTTTTAATCTTTTTGATAAAGTGGTAGAGTAGGTAAAAAAAAGAATATAAAATAGCGAGAAAACCTAATAATGCGATGACTGGCATAACTGACACTCCCTTAAATATAATCATTGCTAACTACTAAAATTTATATCTTTAGACTAAAAAAACAGGTACTTATTTTTCGAAACTTCCTTCCTGGTAGTATATATCTATAATTCTACAAAAAAATTCAATTTCCTTTTTAAATGTTTAGTGATAGCATCGGAATTTCTTTTCAAATGTTGACATTTGAAAAGAAATTCCTTAAAAGGACTATGCGGATTAAAAGGAGGTTTGCAACATTCACCAGTAAGGAATAAGATTACTCAATCAAGCCCGAAATACTGGTCAACAATGGTGAGAGCCGTTTGCAGTGTAGATCTTAATTTTTTATAAAACATTTAATCGATATATCTTAATTTGGAAGTACAAAACAAATGTAATAGGACAAATAGCCCGACACATAAGTATTAGTAAGGTTAAAATATGTGGAGGTGGAGGCATGAATCTAAACGGTATTACACTAAATAAAATAGATATTAGTTTAATCGTGCCTATATATATAGAATCGGTTACTGAATCTGCTGTTCAGAAAAGAATCAAATTATTAATTGAAGGTGAAGATTTACCTAGCTATCCAGTAGTCGAAAAGGATAAATATGAGGAAAAGTATTGGCTCGTATCGGGGTATTTAGAATATTTAGCCTATAAGCATTTAACTAATACGAAAGAACAGAATATGTATGTAACTGTTATAGAGCAGGTATTTTCGAATATAACAACGCAACGAATAAAACTCCTAAGAAAGATGTTCCAAGATCATTCTAATTGGTTTGATAAACATTACTTACTTAGTTGCCTATTAAATGAAGATTTAAGTATAAAAGAAATTTCAAAGAAAATTGGTGTAACAAGTACGGATATAAATAATTATTTGATTCATCATGAGCTACCAGAGAATATTATAGAAAAAGCTCATAAGAATAAGGGAAGTTTTAGAAACTTAGAAAAAATAAGAAGATTAAATTCACACCGTTTTGTAAAATATTTACTTTACGAAAGAGCTGTGTTACCTAAATGGGATAAAAATAGACTAACAACGGATAAATTGCAAAAAATTCAATGGTTACTAAACATTAAAGAATTTAAAATGTTAAACTGGCAAGGGCAATGCAATATAATTCAAAAAGCTTTTATTTATAAAGAAATACTTCTGACAAAGTGGGAAGAAGATTGTCTAAACAAGTTATCCGAAAAAGAACATACTAGGAGTATAAACTTTGGTGTATCATTGGATCAAAATTTAATAAACTAACTGTGCATTCTCTTGTAAAAATGGCACTTTCTATTGGGAAGTTTTAAAAAAACTGAGGAATAGTTTTTCAAAACATAGACTTTTGGTTGCCATTTATTTAGCGATGGCAGAAATATAGATTGTACCTTATGTCTTCATATCTACACACGTAAACAAAAGAGAAGACTAGAAAATCTTCTCCTTTTTCATTAATCCTTTTCACGAAAATTGATTCTTCTCTCTCCCAGCTGTTTCGCAGCCTTTTTAGCTTTCTCCTGCTCAGGGTTAGTATAAAGGGCAGCTGTTGTGGTTGAGGTATGACCAAGTTGAGTCATCAGTAAATGGATATCTCCTGACTGCTCCATTAAATTTGTCCCATAGGTATGCCTTAGTTTGTGTGGGGACATGGATTTATTCGATTTAAAGGCCTTCGTGTATTTCTTTACTAGCGCCTCGATGGCGCGGTTGGAAAGAGGGGTGGCTCCATTATTCACCCTTGTTAAGAATACATAGGCCGTATCATCATTTAAACCCCTATAACGTTCCGTCCGCACTGCTAGGTAATCTTTTATGTCCTGCATTGACGGAGGAGAGACTGCCACTACATCTTTTTTTCCACCCTTACGTAAAACGTGAATCTGTTTTTCTTCGAAATCCAAGTCTCGTAGCCTGAGATTGGATAACTCGTTCACCCGGATGCCACTTCCTAAGAAGAGGGATAAAATCGCAAAATCACGTTCCTTGTCCCTTTTAAAATAAATGAGTTTCCTGGACTTTTCAGGTAGCTCCTTTTCATAGTCATGCTTCACGAATTCAAGAAACCGAGCATCTTCATCATTGTGGAAGATTTTTGTCGATATTCTTGAAGCACGCGCCCCCAAAGTTTCTTTAACTTTATTCACTTCAATTTTCAGCATGACATTTCGATAGAAGTAAGGTTCGCCGTCATCATTTTCTGTCTGTGTCGTTAAATATTTGAAAAGGGAACGTAATGCTGAAATTTTTCGATTGACGGATACTTTTTCCGCTTTTTTTGTTTCCTTCTTATTGATGGGGATGTTTCTCCGTTCCAAAAATTTGATAAAGGATTGAGCTTCGATCAATTTCAACTTTTCCAGCAAGGACAGGGGAATATCCTTAATATGCTCCTGCTCAGCAATGCCTTCAGATATCAGCCACTCCAAAAATAATTTATAATCAAGAACGTAATTCAAGAGGGTGGAAGGGGACCGAGAATCCAATTTATTGTCAACATATTCAACGATATAGAAAGGCATGGACTTAACCAGCTGTTCCAATTTCTGCTCATGGACTTGATGTTGTCTGGTATTGGCCATTGATTGACTCCTTTTTAAAGTTTAATTTATGCGTAAAATTCAATTTTTACGAATAGTTGTTTGCATAATTATATTATGTTCAAGTTACTAACTTACGTAAAAGCCCATGCACGGAAGGGTAGGACTGAAATAATTAGCTTTTCACAGGAATTTTTACATACTCATATTTTTCCGGATTTTGAAGTTTATGATTTTCGATAGCAGCTTCAGCAGCATCTTTTGTTTCAAAAATTTTATCTACCTTGATTGTTTCTTTATTTGTATAGAGCTCATAAACACGGATTTGGAGTTAGTATAGTTTCATGGACACATTTTAGTTAAGTCCTTACAATGATTTTTGAGAGGATGTGTCCGTCTTGG
>NZ_JAOPHO010000121.1:0-5406 GCF_033141925.1 Peribacillus sp. CSMR9 | reverse complement strand
CGCTACGAGCGAATGGCTAGTTCTTACTCGACGGGAATCCCACCCGCTATATGATACGACCTAGGCTCGGCCGCACACGCACCCGTTAGTTCTATAAGAAGAGCTTCATAACAGCTCTGATAATTACCTATAGCATTAAGAAGTACAATTAATTCAAGTCCTTATTTTTTCAAATGATAAGGTACAGTTGTTACTACCACGTCTCTTCGAAACAGTAAGAAGGCTCGAATAAGAAAACTTGATTGATTGTGAAGAATATTGTGCCAGCCTTTTTTGGGAATAAATTGTGGAATAACAACAGTTACCTGATAATTCCCTTCCCTTGCTTTATTCTCTACAGTATCAACAAATTTTGTAAGTGGGTTGATGATACTTCTATAATGAGAGTGCAGTGTCACCAGTCTTATTTCAGGTTGCCATTTCTTCCATTTTTCTTCAAATTTCTTCTCGTCTTCTCTTTCAAATGCAACATACACTGCAATAATTTGTTGAGGAGAAAGCGATTTAGCATAATTTAAGGTATTCTCTACAACATGAGTCATGCCAGCAACAGGCACTATCATAACATTACCGTCAATGGTCGCAGATGGTTCACAAGTTGTAAGCCTAAGTTGGTCTCCAACAGCTTCATAATGCTTTCTAATCTTATGAAAGACAAAGACAATGATAGGTAGAAAAATTAAGATTGACCAAACCTGTGAGAATTTTGTTAAAAAGAACATTAATGTGACGGTTAAGCTAATAACGGCACCTGTAGTATTAATAATAAACTTTGGAACCCACCCATGCGGCTTCTCTCGTAACCATTTAACCATCATGCCCGACTGAGATAAAGTAAATGGAACAAATACACCAACTGCGTAAAGTGGGATAAGATGCTCCGTTTCTGCCTGGAAAGCAAGGATTAAAATGATAGAAGCAATTCCAAGTATGATAATCCCATTAGAGTATCCTAATCGGTCTCCTCTTATAAGAAACGCCCTTGGAATAAACTTATCCTTTGCAAGATTTACTGCCAACAGTGGAAAAGCAGAATAACCAGTATTCGCAGCAAGGATTAAAATCAATGCTGTAGTTCCTTGTATAAAGAAGTACATGAAATTCCGCCCGAAAGTTTCTTCGGCAATTTGGGAAACAACGGTTACCTCTCCACTAGGAGTAATGCCATAATAATAGGCTAAAAATACAATTCCTGAAAACAGTATGGCAAGCAAGGCTCCCATCGCCATTAATGTTTTAGCAGCATTATTAGGCGCTGGGTCTTTAAAGTTAGGAATGGCATTCGATATGGCTTCAACCCCTGTTAAGGCGGAACTTCCAGAAGCAAACGCCCTTAAAAGAATAAACAAACTGATTCCCGCAACAGGTGTACCTATTGGGGTGTGCAATTCAGGCGAAACTCCTCCAGTTAGAATATTATAAATACCCACACCAATTAATATTAACAACGCTAAAACGAATAAGTAAACGGGATAGGCTAATATTGAAGCAGACTCCGTTACTCCTCTTAAATTCAAAATTGTAATAAAAATGACAAATACGATGGCAATTTCCACATTAAAGCTATGTAAAGTAGGAAACGCAGATGTTAAAGCATCAGTCCCAGCAGACACACTTACAGCAACAGTTAGTATGTAGTCTACCAATAGGGAACCTCCAGCTATTAAGCCTGGATTTACACCTAAATTGCTCTTTGAAACCACATACGCTCCACCGCCATGAGGATAAGCAAAAATGATTTGTCTATAAGACAATATGAGAGCTGTTAAAAGAATTAATACACCAACTGCGATAGGAATTGAATACCAAAATGCTGCTGCACCTACCGTAATCAATACTATCAAAATTTGTTCGGGACCATATGCCACTGATGATAGAGCATCAGAAGAAAGGATTGCTAATGCTTTCTTTTTGTTTAATCTCTGTTCTCCTAATTCATTGGATTTCAGAGGTCGCCCAATTAACATCCTTTTTATAAGTGAAATCATTATTCCAAACCACCCTAATAGATTTTATGAGTAAATATGTACCCGTACATACAGTATTTACTCAAAAGAGCAATAAAATTTTAAATGAATACAAAAAAGTGCCTACAGAATAGACCTGTAGGCACATCACTTTTCGTGTGTCACAAGCTCCACCTTCCTTCTCATTTAACGCTTACGAGGTTAGCTGTCGGATTCGGACCTTGAGTAGCCCTACCTTTAAAGGATTCACCCCTTGGGTTTAGTAACAACCCGCAAAAATGGTTCCCCCGTACCTATGGTTTCAGCGATTTAGAAATTGAAACTTTGATTATAATACTCCTGTGTTCAGCAATTGTAAATGAATTTCATGTAAAAAAATTAAAACACAGGAAAACGGATAGGTTTAATAACTACGTTTCTACGATAAAGCAAGAAGGTACGAATCAGTAACTCGATGAGTTATGAATTATATTGTGCCGCCCTTTGGGCGTTACTAGATCAATGAGTAAATCGGTAAACCTGCCCCGTTAGTGCCATAAGAAAAAGGCTGCCGCAGCAACCCCTGTTAATGAACTAAAGCACCCGTTAGTTGAAGATTGGGTAATAGATTATTAAAAGAACTCCTAATAAAATAAGACCAAAGATAATGATTAATCCACTTGTATCTAGTAAGACACCTAATATTACCCATAATAAATAGAGAATTTTATTTTTTGTACTTCCCTTATTATTTTTGAAGGCTTCTTTAATTAGCCACCCTAAAATGCTACATCCAACAACAACCAATATTATGCCAATAATTATTATTTTCATAAATTTCCCCGCGGTTATTATAATTTTTTTAATATCTTATTTAACTATTCTGCCCCTATAGTTGATAAGAAAAGATGCTGCTGATCAGCTCATGATAATGAAGTAAAGCACCCGTTAGTTTAAGTGTATTAAATCACATACTTAGCTGTTTTTGTTTAATATGAAAGATGTGCTCAAAACTCATTTTCATTCATTACAGGAATGCTGCCCCGATAGTTTATTAATAACAAAATAAAAAGGACCTTTGGTCCCTTAAAAATACTTTCTATACAAGTCTCTCCTCATTGCACCACTTAGATATGCATAAATTTTTGTGGTTTCACTTTTTTCATGGCCCATTAAATTTTGAATCACTTCTAGAGGCGCTCCATTATTCAATAAATTTGTGGCGTAACTATGTCTAAGCTGGTGGGGATGAATGCTCTTTTTAATGTCAGTTCTCTTTGCTACCAGTTTTATAATGTTTCTCGCTTGAGAAATACTCATTCGATGGGGTGCACGTGTTGTCACAAATAGAGCTTCCTCATGATCTTTTCGCTCACTTAAATATCGCTTCAACCATATTTCACAACGAGTATTGAAATATACTTCTCGTTCTTTTTGTCCTTTACCTAATACGATTGCTGATTGATTAGAGAAATTGATTGAGGCCCGATCTAGTGTTATTGCTTCACCAATTCTGCAACCGGTTGAGTACATAAACTCAAATAAAGCATTTTCGAATGTTGTATGACAAGCTTCCCGCAAATGTTCAATTTCCTCTTCAGACAAGTATTTTGGAACCCTTAATTCTAGTTTTGGTTCCTTTATTTTTGAAGCAGGATTTCCATTAATTAAATTTTCATCCTGAGCCCATCTAAATAAAGATTTAATAAATCGAATTCTGTGACCTAGACTGGATGGCTTAAGCTTTTCAGCTGCTTTTCCCAGATAAACTTTAAGAGAATTAGTTGAAAGTTCTTGAATGGATATATCTCCAAAACTTTTCACCAACAAGGTAAATTGGACGTAATAGGCCTTTAATGTTTGTGAAGAATAACCTTGGATTTGCTTATCTGCCTTATATAAACTCCAAACATCAGTTAAGATCATCCCTGTTTCTCTCCCATCTATACCATATTAATAGACAGTATAGACAATAGAACAACAATTATATACTAGATTAGTAGACTTTTATTTAGTTATAGAACCCGTTAATTGGAATCGTATAACCTTTTAGATTAACCTATTTGATTTTCTCCCAATTACTTTTTAATAGGCTAAAAGTAATTAGGTCTTCATAATGGTCATATAACCATTGTCCATCCCGTTTAATTCCTTCTTGAACAAATCCCAATCTTTGTGGAATAGATATACTTTTTAGGTTATTAACTGCAACCTGAATTTCAATTCTATTTAAATCCAAATCTTTAAATAGGTAGTTCACTAATGAACTTACACTCTTAGTTATTATTCCATTCCCTTGTGCTTCTTCTGACAAGAAATAGCCGATACTTGTAGCTTTGTTCTTCCAATCAATAAAATGAAGACCAATCATTCCAACTAATTCTCCATTATATCTAATGCCAGCTTCAAAACCATTATTATTGGCATAATTGGTTATCCATATGGGTATGATAGGCTCAAAATCCTCAGCAGATTTTCTATTATCAACCCAAAGTACCCATTTACGTAAATGTCCTCTATTATTATCTACTATATTCAAATAATTCCACTTTGTGCTGCTGTTGAAGTAACTCAATTCTTATTTGATTATCTACTTTAAATGAGAACACCTTCACACCACCCAATTTTAACACATGTTTCATTATATAATAAGTTATGCAGCTATCCTGCTCCGATATAAATAAAGAAACAGCCTTGCCTTAAAGACAGCTCGGATCTTAAACTACGCACCCGTTAGCCATCCATGAAGCGCAAAAAAATCAGCGCTTCACCACAGAGAATGAAAATTGGTCTCTATGTCGATAATGTTTTAATGGCTGGCGAAGAAGGTCGTTGAACGATGGTGCCTTTGAGCCCATCCGTTAGTCTGACTCCGACGACCACGGTGTACCACCGACTGTCGCGCCCTTTATGGGTAGCACTCATTTTTTTTGCGTTCCTGGGCTTTTAATGCTATTTTTTCAAGTCCATTATTCGCAAATTCTACATCTGTTTTAGGTAAAGCATCATTATTCTTTACTTGCTTATTTTTAGACATTTTTTACCACCCCTGTAGTTTGATTTAGTTTTACGCCTTGGATGCCAACAATAATAAATACAATATTTTTAAAGATACTTAGGAGGGTTGCTGCCAAAACCATCTGAAATTGCGAGTTTATTCCCATCGTTTATGATAACTTGGCCATAGGTTGCTTCTTCAGGATTAATGGCAGGATGAATTAAGTCATCATCTCCCATACCATCTTCACTTGTTTGAAATGCTCAATGCAGTCGGGTCCGGTGCTATGGTTTCTTATTTTCAAACAAATGAAATTGGAGAATCATTTCTAGAACCAAAAAATAGACGAAAAAGATCCTAAAAGAAAAACTACTTCGGCATGATGCTTTGGACATGATCTCTGAAAACGAATTATTACGGCGGTCGTAGTTGCCGCTATCTTCATTCCACTAGTCATTTTAG
>NZ_JAOPHO010000120.1:0-5474 GCF_033141925.1 Peribacillus sp. CSMR9 | reverse complement strand
AGCTAACCACTACTACTGCCTTCATGGTTCGGGACTTTCACCCTATAGATTGCACCCATGCCGGGCGCACGAAAAAGAGCTGCCAAAGCAACTCCCTTATTGAAGTAAGGCACCTGTTAGGATATTATTTCCTGTCATCGAGCTCTTCCATATCACTCATTATTTTCTTGTTCTTACTAAAATGAATAGCTATATATAAAAGTAAACCAAAACACCCACCAATTAGTACCTTAAAACCTGAACCAACAGCTGCCCATTCCAAGGCGTAGAAAATTATCACACCGAGAAGAACATATGAAAAAACTGTATTAATCAATATCATTCAGCCTTCTTCCTTAATTGACGTACTATATAAATTCTATTTCAAATGCATTATTCCTTGTTGAACTAACCTGCCCCGATAGTTGCATAAAAAAAAGCTGCCTTAAAGACAACTCCGATCTTCAGCTAACGCACCCGTTAGCTTAACAACTATAAATATTCTGGCAAATTCTTTATATACATTTCTAATGCATCTGTTTGTTCTACCAAAACGCTAATTGTCTTGGGATGTGGCTTTACATATATGACTGGATAATCTTTTTCATCAAATTTTTCTTGGGTAGTAAAAGCTAATTTTTCTTTATCAATTGAAAATTGTGCATCAATTCCTGCTTTATTACCACGAGCATCTAATCTAACCCATTTATTTAATGTTTTAAGAAAAATTGCATTTAATGCGTGAATACAATAACCTTTTTCTGGTGTATTAAACAACATTAATCTTTGATAACAAAAACCAGTAGGTATTCCCTGGGAACGTAGTAACGAAGCTAATAAATTGGATTTTGCATAGCAAATACCTTCTTTATAGACTAATACATCTGATGCTTTACATGTAACTCGTTTTCCTTGGATATCCCAAGAATGATAGATTTCATCACGAACAAATTCATAAGCAACTTTTGCCTTTTCAATTTCAGTTTGAGATGGATTAAAAAGTTCATCTACTTTCGACTTAATCATAGGATTAGAAAAATTAACTTCGTTTAATTCAAGCAAATAATCTTCTAATTTTGCCGTTTCACATACCAGATGCATTAACCCCACTCCCCAATCGATTTTCCGTGATTGCTTATTACTCTAACTGAGTTTCTTAATCATAGAAACAACTTTTATATTTATACCGTTTGGTTGGATTTGAGTCAATATATTGGACACAAAAAAGTTAAATCTTAAGCTGTATTCCTAATTCGATCTTCAATGGCTTGTGGGGTTTGATAGCCCAAGCCGCTGTGAATTCTTTTTCGGTTATACCAACCTTCAATAAATTGGAACATCGCTAGTTTAGCTGTTTGATAGTCTAGATATTGTACGTGGTTGACTTCTTCCTTTTTTAATAGGGCATGAAAGGATTCAATACAGGCATTATCGTACGGGCAACCTTTCTGACTAAAAGATTGCTTAATATGATAGTTTTGGATATGTTGAGTAAACTCACTGCTTGTATATTGTGAGCCAAGATCCGTATGAAGAACTAAGCCCTCCGGGGGCTTTTGTGATAAGTGTGCGTTATTGAAAGCTTTTATGACCAGTTCTGTCGTCATTGAACGAGAAAATGAATACCCTACTATTTTCTTAGAATGAAGGTCCAATACCGAAGCTAAATAACACCATCCGTCTTTTAACGTGTGGATATACGTAATATCTGCTACCCATTTCTCATTAATGGTTTGAGTAGTGAAGTTTCGTTTTAGCAAATTATCCAATTGAATAACCTTTTCTTTAGATGGATAGGGACGGTATTTTTTCTTGGTAATAGAACGAATTCTCGCCTTGTTCATTAAACGTTGAACACGCTTTAGACTGAGGGAAAACCCTTTGGTTAATAAGGTTTCATGAATCTTGGGAGCCCCATATCGTCCTTTGCTTTCCAGGTAAATAAGATGAATTTCCTTCGTTAGTTTTATGTTTTCCTGTTCGCGATTTGATACGACTATTTGAAGGGATTGATAATGGCTGCTTCTTGGGATTTCTAGTATTTCACACATCTTCTGTACGGGATATTGTTTCTTGTGTTCCTCAATAAATTCGGTAAGATCTGTCTCGGTTACTTTTTCGCGAATATGGCCATAGCCTTTTTTAAGATTTCAACTTCTTGCTTTAACCGAAGGTTTTCCTTCTGAATGGCGGCTAATTCCTTTGGAGTCATGGACTCTTCCCCTAAACCAATAGGAGTAAATTCTTTAATCCATTTATAAATGGTAACTTCTGATACGCCATATTCGCCGCTTAATTCTTTGACCGAATTACCCGAGTGATAAAGATCTACAATAGTTTTTTTAAATTCATTATTATATTTTTTACCTGTATTCTTACGTTCCAAGACGGACACATCCTCTCAAAAATCATTGTAAGGACTTAACTAAAATGTGTCCATGAAACTATACTAACTCCATGGTTTATATACAACTTCCTCATTATAGATACCATACCCAATTGAACTATATAATTTTATGTTTTTAGGCACAGTCATACGTACTTTACAAAATATCGTAGTTACTTCTTTTTTTATTGCGAAATCTTCTAATGACCTTAATATTTTTTTCGCAATACCAAGACACTGTTTTTCTGGAATTACTGATAGCCTATAAAAATATAAACCATCTTCTTTTAATTAAAAACGAACCATTCCAACTGGCTGATTATCAACATAGCTAATTAAACCCTGCTCACCGGCTTTTAAAGCAATTAAAACCGACTGTACAGTTTCCTCCAAAGCACTTGAAGGTGGTACTTCGTCTTTATATTCCATAAATGCCTTTATCATTAAGTCGTGTATTATCGGTGCATCTGAAACCTCAGCAAATTTAATCTCCAAGTTATATCCCTCTCTCTGTGTTATAAATATACGTTATAATGAATATTTAATCAATCGAGAGATATAGCTTCACTAAGTTATTTGAACATTTCTTATGGAACTATCCTGCCCCGATAGTGCCATAAAAAAAAGGCTGCCTCTGCAACCTTCCTTATTGAAGTAAAGCACCCGTTAGCTTAACAAGATATGTATAAGTTTTTATCTGTTCACTCACTCGAATACAGGGCGCATAAAGCTTCTCTCATAACTTAAAATACATTTAGTTTCTTCAGCAAATTTATAAGCTTCCTGACACTCTGCATCTAATGCCATTTTTACTCGGTACTCTTCATATGCTGCTAAACTTGGGAAAGTGAATAAGGCATAAGCAATGTTATTAGCGCCCTCATGTGGAAGAAAATAACCTTGATGTGTACCACCCAATTTATTAACTAATCGAATCCATATCTTACCGTATTCCTCGAATTCCTCTACTTTATAAGGGTCAATAACATATTTCAGATAGCATGTAACCATTTTAATCCTCCTGAAAATCTATTTTTTTCCATCATAACATGCAAATGAACTAACCTGCCCCGATAGTTGCATAAAGAAAGAGCTGCATTAAAGACAGCTCCGATCTTCAGCTAACGTCACCTTTATGAAGAAAAAATGGATTACTCTTCTCTTGCCTATTTATAATGAATAACATTTCAAGAATACCAATAAAAAGCATAATCAGTCATAACTGAAGAATCACCCAACTGATGTAACATAGCTGAAATATTCCCTCTATGATAGGTTCCATGATTCACAACGTGTAAGACCATTTCAGATATACTTGTTTCTCTTGATCCTGCCCATGGATTATCCAACATTATTCTCTTTTCCATATCTTCCTGTCTGTTCAAAAAGGATTTAAACCGAGATGTTAAAGTGTGAAATTCTGTTTCTAAGTCTTCAATGGGCAGTTTCTCAATCTTTTCTTGAATTTGAAATGAAGATTGCATTGCTTCATTCATACTCTGACCCTCGAGGGTATTAAGCCATCCATATTCCACCAAATAGAGATGAGATAAAACCTTTGAAACAGAAGAAAAGACACTTTTCATTTCCTTTTGATATTTCTCAGGAGAAAGTGTCTTAAGATGATCAATAATCCGTTGATTTGCCCATACATGATAGTTATATAGACTTTCTACATGATTTGCCATACAATCGCCTCCTTATCATCACGTTTTTTAATATTCTTTATCAGAATGAATTATTCCTTTAAATATTATTACTTATCTGATGAGATCTTCAATTAAATGGCCCAATTGTTGAACAAAGGTCAAAGCAATCTTCAGCTAATGGAGTTAGTATGGTTTCATGGACACATTTTAGTTAAGTCCTTACAATGATTTTTGAGAGGATGTGTTCGTATTGGAACGTAAGAATACAGGGAAGAAATATAATAATGAATTCAAGAAGACCATTGTAGATCTTTATCACTCGGGTAATTCAGTAAGAGAATTAAGTGGCGAATATGGTGTATCAGAAGTAACAATTTATAAATGGGTTAAAGAATTTACCCCTATCGGTTTAGGGGAAGAGTCCATGACTCCGAAGGAATTAGCCGCAATACCAGCGTGATATCCGGAAAAAACTTCATTTCCTTCAAAAAGGCTAACTATGCCAATGCCACCTATCCCTCCAATGAGCAACAAAAACAACATCACTGTAAATTTCCACACATCACCCCCCCCCCCAAAAAAATACACAATTACATTTTAAGCTAACACGTTTAGTTGAAGAAAAACGTATTGCTTATAGAAAATATATTAATCCAGTAATACCCAAAGAGATTACACCTATGAGGCCTGAGAAGAATGCTATTTTCGTTCTAAAATTCCTATGTCCTTCTGATTCAGAATGAAAATTAGCTCTTTGCTGTTGCCCACCCGTCCAAGCTCCAATAAAAATACCAGAAATAATAATGCCAACTACTCCGATTATAAGAAAAAACTTAAACATGAATAAATCCCCTTTTTTTACATTTTTATTACATAATATACCATGAATTTCATTACATTTCTTGGTGAACTCCCTCAATAAACTAAACACAATCTCACGATTGTTCTAGAATTCTTAGGATTTCATAGTCATATAATTAACCGTTATCTATGTAAGCTCGGCATTACTCCTCAAGGATAGGGATTTATCGAAAAAAGTATATGCTAAACTAGCCAATTATAGGAAAAAATTGGTTTAAGCAATGTTATGATCGCACTTTAGGCTATCCACATGTCTCATGGAGGTCAACCCTCCCATGTCTCACAGAGTCGATGCTCCTACATTCCTTCGTTCAACCTTTCCATGAGGTGGATGTCGGTCATGCTGCCACAGGATCTAAGCCCTCACGATACCCCTTGTATTAGAATCTATTTCGAATAGACACCAAGATGATTATCTTCAATATAAGAAAGTAAATACAGATGGTCCCTCATTTAACCAAACATTCATTCCTATTTCCAATTATGAGTAAAATAGGTGAGCACCAATTTGCTAATGCTCACATCTTTTTATGGAGCCCTTTCCTACTAACAAATGTTTCTTTGTAAAAGAATATATTCTATCGAGGTGCATAACTTAA
>NZ_JAOPHO010000119.1:0-5521 GCF_033141925.1 Peribacillus sp. CSMR9 | reverse complement strand
CTACATTGATGAAAGAAGCAAGTAATATTCGCTATCTATCACACATCAAAGCCCTATTCAGCCTCGCTTATTAATTTTAAGATAAAGCTATCTTGAATTTGAAAGGCCATTCATCATTTTGATGAATGGTCCTTTTTGTAATTAAAGGGCTGCATTTAATAAAATCAAATCTTAACCTGGTTGATGCTGAATCTAAGGTGAAATCCCTCAGGCAATTTTGCATTTGTCAAAATCCGGGTTTCTTTTAAGCGTTTATCGTTATAAGAGGAGACTTCCATCAACTCTTCATCCATATAAGCAGGATGAGTCATTATCTCAACGCTTGCCCCATCAATTACCCTCCCCTTCAAGTTTTGAAAGTAATCTTCAACCACCATTTCTCCATAAAAGTCATCCAGGAAAACATCTGTAACGGTTTGAACCTCAGCTAGGTGCATTCCGGCATTACGCACTGGCAATCCGTATTTATCAGACAGATTTTGAATAACCGGTAGAAATGCTGTTATTCCGTGTACATGATGATGGCTATCGAAATGAGTTGGAAACAGACCAAATTCCAAGAATCTTTCGATCTGTGCTGACCACTCCCTCTCCAATTCTCTCAAGGAAATACGAGTAGGGTTCTCATACACCACACCTTGCTTCTTAAAGAAACCAGATTCGTCAACTAAACTCGGCACGTCGTTCAACAGAGGTTTTCCCCATGTGAGCACTAAATGTATACCTACTTTCAACGACGGTGTCTTCTTTGCTAATTCAATCGCATGTTCCGTTGCTTTCGCATTCATCATGATGGTTGTTGAATTGACAATTCCATATTTGTGGCTATCCAAAATCCCATAATTCACCGCTTTAGTTAACCCGAAATCATCTGCATTTACAAGGACTTCAATCATGATAAATTATCCTGCAACTCCTTTTTTCCAAAAAACTGCGGCAGATAATCTTTATGTGCCACCAGCATTTCGTCTAAGATAAGTTTCGCAACCCGATCACTAGGAACGAGTGGATTAATCGTCATGGCAAGCAACGCAGTATCATAGTCACCTGAGACTGCAGCTTCGATGGCCACCCTTTCAAAGGATTTGATTTGCTGAATTAAACCGCGAACAGCGACTGGAAGCTCTCCTACATTGATTGGCTTAGGACCATCCCTGGTTATCACGCAACTGGTTTCAATCGCAGATCCATAAGGAATGCCTTCAATCGCACCATGATTGATGGTATTTACCGCTTGAATATCACGTTTATCTGTATGCATCGAGCAAATCAACCTTACTGCCGCATCACTGTAGTACGCTCCTCCGCGCTCTTCAAGCTGCGGCGGCTTGATGTCCAAACCCTTGTCTTTGTAAAGCTCGAATAATCCTGCTTCAAGTCTTTGAACGACCTCGGCACGTGTTTCCCCTTTTTCAGCATCCTTCAATTCCTGGGCCAGCACATCTCCGGTTTTATAATAGTAGTTGTGGTATGGACACGGAAACAGGTTCAACGCTCTAAGGAATTCCGGCTCCCAGCCCATTGCATGGATATTCTTCATCGTGACGGCTTTAGCTGGATCTGTAATCAGATTGATGATTTGATCTTTGACACTCTCCCCATCAACGAATACATCCAAGCCGTAAACCATATGATTCAACCCAGCAAAGTCGATCCGGACTCTTGATGGCTCGACATCCATCAAATCAGCAACACCTCGTTCCATACCAATCGGCACATTGCAAAGGCCGATGATTTTGGAAATATTACTGTGACGCAGAACTGCTTCCGTTACCATACCAGCAGGATTCGTGAAGTTAATCAGCCAGGCATCCGGACATAATTCCTCCATTTCACGAGCAATATCCAGAATGACGGGAATCGTTCTTAAAGCCTTAAAAAGCCCACCTGGTCCATTTGTCTCCTGTCCAATCACTCCGTGTTTCAACGGAATCTTTTCATCAAGTGCCCTTGCTGCAAGCTGGCCAACTCGCAGCTGGGTTGTTACATAATCCGCCCCTTTAAGCGCTTTCTTTCTGTCTAGCGTAAGATGGACATCAATATTCACACCAGCCTTTTCAATCATCCTTCTTGCTAAATCCCCGACAATTTCAAGCTTTTCCTTTCCCGGTTCGATATCCACGAGCCAAATTTCACTCACGGGAAGTTCCTCATGATATTTAATGAAACCTTCAATCAATTCTGGCGTATAGCTCGATCCTCCGCCAATCGTGACAATCTTCAGACCCTCGCTCATTCAGCAGCCCTCTCTTTCACTACATTTGCATGTAAGAATTCTTCGCGTAAATCGATCATTTCTATTGCAAGATCCTTTACAGTCATCGCCGTCATTAAATGATCTTGAGCATGCACCAGTATAATGGGAAGATCAAATTTGTCCCCGCCCGCCTCTGCATGGATTAATTGAGTTTGGTATTTATGGGCTTGCAGTAATTCCGTTTCTGCCTCGGCGATTTTCAAACGAGCAGAATCAAAATTCTTTTTCTTAGCCTCCTGCATCGCTTCCATTGCAAAGCTTCTCGCATTCCCACTATATAAAATCAATTGAAAGGATAGCTGGTATAATTCTTCTTTTTCCATTTTCATCACTACTTTCTTAAACGTTTAGCGTTTCTGAATCTTTTGTAAGCTCTGTTTTATTTTTGGTATCTATCTTCACTTGAGCATATACGAATGGTAAATAAATCGCTGTTGAAATGACTAAGTTGACCGCAGCCAAGACCGCTCCGGATACATGCCCGCCAGTGGCTAGGAATCCGCCCACAATCGGTGGGGTAACCCATGGAATCTTAGCAACGATCGGGAAAACCATTCCGCTGCTTACCGCTAAATACGAGATCACCGTTGTAATTACCGGACCGAGAACAAATGGAATGAACCACATTGGATTCAGAACGATAGGCAATCCGAATAGGATAGGTTCGTTAATCTGGAACACCCCTGGTGCCCCTCCAAGTGCAATCATCTGTTTATAACGTTTCCGACCGGCAATGATCATTGCGATGATGAGGCCCAATGTTGCACCAGATCCTCCTAAATAAACAAATGCATCCAGGAAAGAACCTGCCAATACCCCATATTGGTCCATGTCCTTGACACCTTTTGCATATAAATCAATATTTTTCACACCCGAACTTTCAAAAAGCGGTGTTGTTATCCCTCCAAGGATATTTGGTCCGTGCAAACCAATCATCCATAATAAATGAACAAGAAATACTAGTAAAATAGCGAATGGCAATGAATCTACTGCACTTTGTAAGGGAGATACAATCACTTTACTCAGCCAGTCATTCAGTACCTGTCCATCCGTAACTTTACGGAATAGCAGTCCGAATACACCAGCGGCAAGAATCGTTGCCATACCCGGCACTAACTTTGCAAAAGAACGGGCTACCGCTGGAGGTACTCCATCAGGCAACTTAATGACTAAATATTTCACTCGGGAAAGTCTCACAAATATTTCGGTTGCTATTAAGGCAACGACTATTCCTGTAAAGAGGGCTGTAGCATTAAAATAGTTCACGCTTACGAAACCCCATGCCCCGCCTGTAACATCCTTATCATCAATGGTTAAAGTGACATTTCCGATTTGAGGTAATAATAGGAAGAAACAGGCCGAGGAAACTAGCATCGCTTCAAAACCATCGTCGCCGTATGATCTTGCTAGTTTATAAGAAATGCCGAATACAGCGAATACCGTCATGAATGCAAAGGTTCCAAACCAAATATCACCGCCTAGCGTATTCCATGCTGGACCGAAAATGGCCTCCATCATTCTTCCGTAAGGCTTGATGACTTGCCCAAGATTATTGAACAGGACGGCAAAAGACCCGATCATTGTAATCGCTATCATTCCAATCAATGCGTCACGAATCGCGAGCAGATGCCGGTTATTTCCTATTTTCACCGCTCCAGGCATAATATACTTATCAATAAAAGTCATCATATCCTTATTCTCCTTTTATTAAAGTAGTGGCTTGTTTTAGTACTTCTTCACCATTACATAGACCATAGAACATTGGATTGATGGTTGCGACCGGAATTCCCTTTTCCTTTCCCGCCTCCTGTAACTTGGAAAGAAGATACCGAACTTGCGGACCTAATAAAATCACATCAGCCTTATCCATTTCATTGTTCACTTCTGTAGAACCAACAGCCCATATATGACACTCCACCCCTTGTTTTTTAGCGCTTTCCTCCATCTTGGTAACTAATAAACTGGTAGACATCCCTGCAGAACAACATAATAAGATATTCATTGAAATTACCCCCCTTTTAATGATTGATTATTCAGTATTTTCAAGAAAAATAGAACCATAATTTTATAATAAATGATGTTCCTTTGTTTTATCACTCCCCTTGAAAGGTATTTTTGAACTGGGTATTATTACCTCCACATATATATTGTAGTTACAAATCTAAAAAATATCAACACAATTTTTAATTTGTTATTACAAATTTTTGATTTAAAGTTGATTATTGAACTTATCCGATATAATCTATATGTATATATTGGAATGAGTAAAGGAGGCATCACTGTGGAGACCATGAATAAAGAAGCGGCATTGCATTCCATAGTTAAGGAATCGATTATCGATCTTATAAAAAATGGCGAGTATCAAACAAATACAAAATTACCGACTGAAGCTGAGTTTTGTAAAATATACGGAGTAAGCAGGACAACAGTGCGCACGGCCTTACAGCAATTGACAGTCGAAGGCTACATCTACCGTGTTCAAGGTAAAGGGACTTTCGTTTCGGAGAATAAAGTGAAGCAATTTCTTACAAGCACGGTTGAAAAGTTCTCAGAGCAAATCACGATGCAAGGAAAAAATCCTTCTACAAAGGTCATTAGCTTAAAGGTGATTGAAGCAAATGCTACCCTTGCCAAGCTTTTCAAGCAAAATATTGGAGATCCAGTAAACAAACTGGAACGGATTCGTTACGTAAACGATGTCCCCCTTCAATATGAAATTGCCTATCTGCCTTGGTATAAAACACCCGGGCTTAATATCGAAGCCTGTGAAAAATCACTCTTTACAGTACTTGAAACACAATTCAATTTAAAAGTAAAAAAAACGGTCGAACACTTGGAGTTTTCACTAGCCGACGATTCCATTTCTGACAAATTGGATGTACCCAACGGTTCACCTTGTTTTTCATTAGAAACTTACACATATGAGGTTGATGGATCGGTCATTGAATTTTCTAAAACTCTCTTTAGAGGCGATCGTGCACACTTTGTCATCGAACGGAACTATTGAATGATAATTAAAAGAAGACGGATGCCTATTTCATTAAGGCAGCCCGTTTTTTTGTGTGCTTCTTATTCAGCATTTCGATTTGGGATTGAATATATTTTTTTATATGCGTTCATTTAGAGGCAATCATAACGATTGCCTCTCAGACTGTAGACAAACTCGATGAAAATCGAGTTTGTCTATTTTTTTATGAGTTGTACAATTTGGCCGTTGATTTTCCACTCCAGGCACTCGCTTTCCGCGGGCGGTCGGGGAGCCTC
>NZ_JAOPHO010000118.1:0-5663 GCF_033141925.1 Peribacillus sp. CSMR9 | reverse complement strand
ACAAGTGCAGCGTTTCTAAAATACCTAGCATTAAACGAATTTAGCTGGCCTATTTCTGAAATAATCGTTGCCGCGATTTTTCTCCAATACCGGGGATCGATTGGATAATCTTCATTAGCGAGATCATTCATCTGCTTTTCAAGGACTGCAAGATGCTCTTAATAATGAAGCAGCATGTTTACATACATTTCTAGGGTGAATAGATGGCTTTGAAATGGAGCTTTTCAGAATGGATTCCGATCAGCTGCTGCCATAAGTGCTTTTGCTTTTTGAGCAGCCCAACTACCAGATCTTCGTACACATAAAGATGCAATCATCTCTGTTAATTTTTCCTCTCCAGCGCTCAGAACTTCATCTGAGGTAGGGAACGCCAACAATGTTTTCAAAGATACAACAGAATGTAAATCTCCAAATACACCCTTATATTCAGGAAATACCTGATCTAAAACAGCTTGGAATTACAGCTTAACTCCAAATGGATGTTATAAATAAGACATTCAAAACACCTCCGAAAATTGGTAAGGTACAGTCAAGGAAATATTCAGGGGGATAAGTATGCAAAGAAACTCCGAAAAAGAAGCTCGTTCATTTGCTATTGAAGGATTTTAATTTGCATTTCATCCAAAAGCTATCTATACAAAGTCAAAAGGTTGTATCATGCTTATATAGGGTTTTAGAATAAAGGTATTAGATATGAGAGGTGTATCATTTTTGTATAGAGTGGCTATTTGCGATGATGAGGAAAAACAAAGTGAGCTTGTTAAAAGCATCCTAATTACTTTATCCATAAAAACAAATATAGAATTTGAAATCGAATTATTCGGCTCGGGGGAGCAGTTGATATCCTACTATGAGTGCAATGAAACTCCATTCCATATTTTAATTTTGGATATTGAAATGGGTGGGATAAACGGGATTCAAACAGCCCGGAAAATAAGAGGGTTAAATAACCTGGATGAACAAATTATTTTTCTGACAAGCTACCCTGAATATATGGTGGAAAGTTTTGATGTCATGACATTCCAGTATTTGATAAAACCTATTGCCGCATCGATCATGGAGGAGAAAATCCTCAAGGTATGCCAATATTTTCAAGCGCTTGATAAAAAGTTTATGGTCATCAAGTCATCTTATGAAGAAGTCATTATAAAATATGATGACCTCATTAGTATTGAAGCCGCCAAAAGCTTAACTATAAAAAGCAAACTACATTTTACCACCACTAATCAAACCTATGAAAGTAAAGGCATCATTTCAGATTATGCTTTGGCCTTAAAGGACTGTAACTTCTTACAAATCCATCGTTCCATTATTATTAATCTGCTTCATGTGAAGAAATTTGCTAGCGGAGTGGTTCTCATGTCCAATGGTATGGAATTACCTATAGGCCGTTCTAAAATTAAAGAGATTAAAGATACTTACACCAAATTTATGATTATGAAGGTCGATTGATATGATTCAAAATAATTTTCTTATTGTCTTCAGTATTATATTTGTGATGGGCTTGCAAATTAATTTTTTCTTCAACTCGGTTTTTGATAAATCAGCTAAAAAACAAAACCGATTCAATTACTTCCTTATCTTTGGGGTGCTTGATTACACCTATCTGGTTATTCCTATCTCTCCTATTTTATCTTTGATTCTACAATTGCTCATAATATTTAGTTTTGCGCAATCTTATCAAGTAGAAATTAAAGAAAAGATCATTTTTTCTTTGTTTTACGGTGTTTTAATATCTCTCGTTAATTTTATATCTCTTTATTTTTTTTATACCCTATATTCAGTTGAGTTTAGCTTTGACCCTGTAAATGAACATGATCCAATAGCCTACACGAAAGCTATTTTACTCAGCTGCATGATCATGTTTGCTATCATTCAGATCATACGACTACTTGCAAAACGTAGAAGTTACTCTTTGCATTATCGTTACTACATATTTTTTTCGGTTATTCCTATCGTAAGTATATACCAACTGAATATTCTAACTTATAAGGACCCCTATTCTTTCATATCCGTCATAGTATTACTATTTTTAAACGTTATGATTTTCTATATTTTTGATACGATCATTGATAAATTTCAATTCATGCATGAGAATACTCAGTTGCAACATCAGATGGACTATCAGGATGCGAATTACGAAAAAGTCGTTCACAGCTTCAAATCCATTAAAAGAATCATTCATGATACGAATCAGCAGTTTTTGTATATTGAAGAGTGTATTAAGCGAAATGAGTTAACAACTGCACTGGAACATATTAAGACGACATTAAATAAAGTCGAAGGAGCCTATCAGCGGGTTAATACGGGGAATCTCGTTATAGATGCTCTTGTCACTAATACGCTTAGTATTGGACAAGCCAATGGCATAAGAATAGATACAAAGATTAACTTATGTTCACAAGTAGTCCATATTGACCGTTATGACTTATGTGTTGTCATTGGAAATATGCTAGATAACGCAATAGAGGCTTCTAAAAAGTCGAAAGTCGCAGAAGATAGGTACATTCTTATAAAAATACATTCTACCGAGTCTACCCTTCTCATTCACATCATGAATCATATGGAGAATGAAGTTGCCCACTTAAACAGCCAAAAATCAAACCCGGAATTTCATGGTATTGGATTAACGAACATAGCTAGAATCTGCGACAAGTACGGTGGTCATATGACCATTGAAACAAAACATAAAGTATTTCATAATATGGTCCTACTGCCATTTTAAACGAACAATCCTTAGACAACATGTTGTTTAGGGATTGTTTTTTGCGTTTCAGGGCGCTTTTCATTCTAACAGTATTCTTCCTTGTATGATGAATTCAGTAAGTCACATCTAGAAGAAATACGAGGGGGAATTAATAATGAAGAAGATGATTTCTATAGTAATGACCGCTATGCTTATTGCAATACCGGTCACCCCTGCTTTTGCTTTAACGAATAATGATACAGTAAAAGAAAAGGCACAGGAGCTCGCCTCGAAGTTGTTGTCCGATTATGGTGTTAGTGGAATACAGTATGCGATCCGCTTGTTAGGACAGAATAGCGTTGGTAAAACAATAATTATGAAGATGATTATAAACTTATAATATTAAATAGAGAAGAGGAATGCCTTATGAAAGTACGTAGTCAAATTACATTTGCTAGTCTGGCCCTTTTAATAACTGGAAGTTCCCTGCTATACACTTCGCCAACCTCAATTGTAAAAGCAGAGCTCACTCAAAATGAATCTAGTTCTTTACAAACAAGCACTCAACAAGATCATTATTCCGTCAAGCAAGCTATGCGGGATACATTGCAACTTGGATTCCCGGGGATACTTGCTAAAACTTCTGAGGGTGGAAAAAAGTGGGGTTATGCCACTGGGGTAGCGAATCTGAGCACCAAGAAACCAATGGAAACAGATTATCGCTTTCGCATTGGCAGCGTGACGAAGACGTTCACCGCAACGGTTGTACTTCAATTAGCTGGAGAGAACCGCTTGAATCTAGACGACTCCATCGAAAAATGGCTGCCTGGTGTCATTCAAGGAAACGGATATAATGGTAATCAGATTACCATCCGGCAGATATTGAACCATACAAGTGGTATCGCCGAATACTCAAGATCCAAAGACGCTGATTTTATGGATACAAAAAAATCGTATACGGCTGAAGAAATAGTGAAGTTGGGGATTTCTCTGCCCCCAGACTTTGTTCCAGGAAAGGGCTGGTCTTATTCAAACACAGGATACGTATTATTGGGTATTCTTATTGAAAAAGTAACCGGAAACAGCTACGCGGAAGAGATTGAAAAACGGATTATTGAACCGCTTGAATTGTTGGATACATTCCTACCTGGCAATTCAAGCGTTATTCCAGGCACCAAGCATGCCCGGGGATATTCCCAACCAGACGAAACAAGTAAGATAAAAGACGTAACTTATTATAATCCAAGTGCAGGAAGCTCGGCTGGAGATATGATTTCTGATGCTGATGACTTAAATAAATTCTTCTCTTACTTGCTCGGTGGCAAGTTACTGAAGGAAGAGCAACTAAAACAAATGCTTACTACAGTTCCTGTAGGAAGAAAAGGAATCGAAGGATATGGTCTTGGAATCTTTGAATTTAAGCTTCCAAATGGTGTCTCGATATGGGGACACACAGGTGGCATTCTAGGGTTTTCTACGATTGCTGGAGGTACACTTGGAGGCAATCATACGTTGGTCGTCAGTTTGAACAGTTTGGGTAGAGATAACAGTCCTAATCCTTTTAAAAACATTTTATTTGCTGAATTTAACAAGTAGGAAAAACGGAAAAAGCGGAAAAATTTCATCATAGTTTTTATAGTTAAAAATATATCTTTCTGGTCCAAAAGCCCCAACTCACTTCGGGGCTTTTGGAATTATGGCGGCAACCCAACGATATTAAGTTAATAAAAAAAATCCTCCTTAAAATGAATAAATACGCTACTCTTTCTGCAGAAGACCATATTATGGGTATGAAATCATAAGTAAGTTAGAGCATTTTCCTATCGTTGCTGTAAAAGAGAATACAATTTATCCTCTGTTTAGAAGATTATTGAAAGAAGAATATGTTTCTTCATCTTAGCAAGATAGTACAGAGGCTTTGCCACCGAGAAAATATTATTCCATAACAAAAAAAGGAAACGAATACCTAACGCTATGTCCTTAGAATGGGATAATTTATTAATTGCTATAGCAGAAATTAAAGGAGTATAAAATTATGGATAACTATCTTGAAAAAATTGAAAAGTATTTAAAAGCTTTGTCCTCTTCCGAGCGTATTGACATTGTAAAAGAAATCAAAAGTGCAATGCTTGAGTTGCAAAATACTGGTCTTACTACTGAGCAAATCATCGAAAGGTTAGGAAACCCAAAAGAATTAGCGAAAGCATACTTAGGTGATGCCATTTCAAAGAACAGTAAATTTAGTTGGCGTAAACTCGCCGCTGTATTTGCTTTTTGTAGCAGCTTTGCAGGCGCCATCGGTATGTTTGTTTTGCCGATTATCAGTACTCTTTCCATTGCTTTAATGATAAGTGGAGTTATTACACCAATAGGCGGAATTATTAAATTTGTCGGGCATCTTATGGGATATGATATTACCGGAATCACAATCCAAATTGGAGCATTTACACCAAGCCCAATGCAGTTCTTACCAACTTCTATTGTGATTGGTGTGTTGATGTTTTTGTTGGGGAAAGTGTTATGGAGACTTACAATTAAATATATACACGCAATTAGTCAGAAGAAGAAAACACTCTGAATGTGAGCGCTAGCGTGGATCGAAACCACATCGTCATCCCAGATATGCAAATTTTTGTTATAATTTTTTTATATGGTTCGGACATTTATCAAAGTGTTCAAGTCTTTTTATGTTCCCGAAGATTCAAAATTTGTTACGTAAATTGGAGAGGTACTTGCTACTGGAGCCTTGGGGGGAGAGGAGTAGGATCAATTTTACATGTTACTGTGTCCTCGATCAACTCCATGTACTGTACATGGATCTTTACCCCCGAGTCTCAAAAACATCATGAGGTGGTACTTCCCCTTATTGGTGGCTCAATCACCGATTCTATGAACATATGTGGTCACCTTGTCGGGCTTAACGCACTATATTTTCCGTTTCGTGAGGTGCCCCATTTACAACATTGAAAGGAATAAT
>NZ_JAOPHO010000117.1:0-6144 GCF_033141925.1 Peribacillus sp. CSMR9 | reverse complement strand
TGTAGATTCTCCTCAAATGTAGTATCTGTAGTCTACTTGACCTTAAAAATTCTGTCCAACTAAGTGTAGCCTATTCACCCTCTTATCAAAAGAGGGCGTTTACGATTATAATATTAAGCATCCAAGGCTTCCTTACGCTTTCTTTTCTTAGATTCGGTTATTAGATCATAACCAAGATAAAGGATGATCGCTGCGCCTAATAATTTAATATATAACGGAATCTCCGCTATGAAGAAATATATCATAGAGAATAATGTACCTATAATGCATAACCAAAAAATTATGTGTTTTAAAAATTTCAAAGTAATGACTCCTCTCAAAAGATGAGATTAATTTCTAGTTCGCTCCACTTCAAGGAGGAATTAATTATCCGTACAATCATTCTAACATTTATTCTTTATATAATGGAGTGAATTGCATTGCGAAATTATGAACATTTAAGAAACTTTATCCTTTCGATCTTATCCCTCTAAGGTCAGGGCGAACAATTCCACCAAAATCGTTACTAAAACGTATAAATACCGGAATCATGACTCCTCCAACAGAAGCCCTCAAAAACGAATGAGCATGAAATGACGGCGAGGGTATCCATGCATTCCATTTCATGCATTTAACTTTTACAAAACATTCATTTTATCGGATTCTACCACTATTTCTTCATTTGGTTCCGAATGATCATTTTTGTAATATGCCATTTTCACTGGAACGAATGATAAAGCAACCGCTGCTATCAGACCTGGAATGGCAAAGGCAATGAAATTCAATTGGATGGGCAGCGAGATGGACAATAAAAATCCGCCGAGTATAGGTCCTAGCATACCGCCGATCCTTCCGATACCAGATGCCACACCTAATGCAGTCGATCTAATATCTGGTGGGTAGTATTGTGAAACATAGGCTTGTACAAGGTTTTGGGCACCAATGGTACAGGCACCTGCAATCGCTACCAAGGTGTAAATCATGAAGGAACTTCCGCCCATTCCCAATAGCGTCAAACTGACTGCCCCAAGCGCATACATCGGCACAAGCATTTTCTTGGATCCATAACGATCACAAAGTTTAGCGATGATAAGCGTGCCAATGATAGCTCCCCCCTGCAGAACGATCAAGAAACCTAAACTTGAATTCAGCGCATACCCTGCCTCGATCATTAGCTTGGGAAGCCAAGTATTCAATCCATATACCATCAATAGACACATGAAAAAGGCGATCCAGAACATCATGGTGCTTAGAGTACGGGCCCCCTTAAACAATCCAACAATCGGCATATTCGTATCAGTTTTTTTCACTTCTGCAATTTCGTCCCTGATGTCGAAATTGCTCTCAGGACTTACCTTGGATAATATCCTGATCAATTCTTCTTTTCTGTCAACTCTGATCAGATGCGTAGAAGCCTCTGGTAAACGCTTCATCATGAAGGGTAAAAATAACAGTGGTATTCCCGCAAACCAGAATATTGACTCCCAACCTAGGATCGGCATAAGCAAGATACCCAGTATCGGGGCAAGCATCCCTCCGAATGAATATCCACACAAAACGACCGAAACGACCATGCTCCGCATCGTTTTCGGTGCATAATCCGTCAATAAGGCAATGACATTCGGCATGATGCCCCCAAGCCCTAATCCCGCCAAAAATCGGAAAGTCGAAAACATGGTAGGTGTGTTCGCAAATCCACATAAAAGTGTAAATAAACTAAATAAAATCAGCGAAATCGCTATTACATTTTTTCTGCCAATCCTATCTGCCAATGTACCAAAGAAGATCGCCCCGAACATCATTCCAAATAGACCATAGCTGCCCATAGCCCCCGCTTCCACGGAAGTTAGGTTCCACTCCTCCGTCAATACCGGGACGACCGTTCCGTAAACGACAAGGTCATAGCCATCAAAAAGGATTATTATAAAACACCATGCCAGCAACCCAAAATGAAAGCGGTTAAATTTACTGTTGCTAATTACCTCGGTTGTGTTAATACTAGCCATAAAATTTTCTCCTCCCTAAGGTGACTGCAGTAACTCCATCCAAATGATAGCGCTTACGTAATTCTTAAAAAATATCGACTCACCATCTTTTTATATAAATAGTGAACCGAGTTATCTAATTATTATTATAATGGCTAATTATCAGATATTTCAATAAAAACTTTCACATATTATTCATAAATCTTGGATCCTTACATTTTAATTTTTCTGACAATACCCATAAGTGCATCTACCTACAACACTCTGAACATTAGTAAAAACAACAAAAAACCAGCCCCAAATCGGAACTGGTTTCTAATTTTAAAAATATAAGCCGCCATTGCCGTATTCAAGTAAGAAAGTTTTAAACCACCACTCCTCAAAGTGGGTGTTTGCAAAAACAATCCTGTTGTCCAAGTCAGTGACGAGGCATAACATTCCTGTTTCGATGTAAAACTCCCTATTACAGCTTAAAGGTTAAAACTTAATTATCATTACGAACAACGCAGCTTGTATAGTTATAATACCTAAATACCTTCAATCTTGCAAGTTTAATCATTCCCAAGCAATAAGATTTTTCATGTAACACGAACGAAATAAGCTGCAGACCTATACGGAAAAAACCAAAAGCGACACTCTTCACATATTAATTTTATATATTGCATTGGCTAAGATAGGCAGGAAAGATTTTTAGATTTAATGTGCAAGATAAAATAGGACAAAATAAATTTAAAATGCTTGTCTAACAGAAGTCTAATTTATGATGTTGAACATTACAATTAATAGTAGATAACATTTGCAAATACTTGTCAGGAGTCTATAATATTAACTATCAGATTTGATTGGAGTGACTAGTTATGCTTTCAAACATTGGTTTTCCTGGTTTAATTTTAATCCTTATTTTAGCTTTAATTGTTTTTGGACCGAATAAGCTTCCGCAAATCGGACGGGCAGTTGGCACTTCGCTTAGGGAGTTCAAGGATGCAACAAAGGGAATAACAGAAGAAATTCAAGAGGAATTCAAGGATGACGTTCAAGCTGCAAGAAAAGAATCGCTAAAATGAAAAAGACGCCTGCACGCAGCAGGCGTCTTTGATGCGTTTGAGGCGTAGAACCGTCAGGCCACATCCCGACGTTTAGCTAAAAGCTTGTTCTTCGGCTTACACAAATTAGCTCATCGCTTTATTAATATAACATTAAACCTATATTATTTCAAGAGATTAATTAAACACCAGATTAAATAATGATAATCTTTATTCCATAATTGCTTTGAGGTTTTTTTATCAAAATATTCTATCGAGTTGTTTATTAAAATATAAAATACTATCACATAAGCCACTTTAAGATGTCCTTCTAAAAAAACTTATGAACTTCTACAAGTTCATCGTTAATTGAGTCAATTGATCCGAGGAAACGGCCACTTGATTGAACGCTTCATTAATTTCCTCGAATATAACATTCAGTTCAGTCATTTCCTTGGTGATTTTAATATTCTGCTCTTTTACTGAAAGCATGGCCTTTGCGATATCGGTAAAAAATATGCTCGTTTCTTTACCTTGTTCCGTGCCTTTAGTAATCTCCCCGCTAACCATTGAAATAGATGTATTCATAACATTAGTAAAATGAGCAATGCCACTAACGAGTTTCACTACTTCCGAAATTGATTCTTTGGTATTTTCCGAAAGCTTCCTTACCTCACCGGCTACAACCGCAAATCCTCTACCATTTTCACCCGCTCTTGCCGCTTCAATCGCTGCATTCAATGCCAACAAATTCGTTTGTTCTGCAATTGAAGTGATTATCGTGACAATTCGTCCGATTTCCTTTGATGTATTGGATAGGTGTTCCATATCTTTTGAGATGAGCGTCATTTGCTCCTGTGTTTTTACCAATCTTTTCTCTAATCCTTGTAACAGTTCAACGCCTTCATTTGATTTTCCCTCTGTCTCTATCGCAATGTCCGAACCCTTTTGAGTGAAATCATGAATTTCGACTACCTTATTTGCCATTAATTGAGTCGCTGAACTTGTCTCTTGACTGATTGCTGCCAATTCTTCTGCATTATGATTCACCTGCAGTTTAATCGTTTCTTTTTCTTCATGGTTTTTTATACGCATCTTTTCATTTTCAAGCTCATATGCCTCTAAAACGATTTGCTGCTCTAAATTGAAAATTTTGGTGATAGCCAGAATGTTATTCTGATATTGCTCAGTATTCTTTATATTGGAAATTACATGAATGATTAATGATTGCAGTAAATCTTGAAAAGCACTCATATACCATTTTGGCTGCAGTCCTATTCGCACATGTACTTGTGCGATGACATAACGCTGTTTGATATACGCATCATCAATTGTACCACTGAACATTTCGAACATATGACGATGAAGCGTCTTTTTCAACCTATCAACAGAACTATTGTCCGAAATGATTTTCATTAAAGAGGATTCATTTTTTAGATTTTTATAAAATTTTTCTATAATTTGGCTCAATTGTTCTTTTACTTCATCTTGCAAAGACCGAATAATACATAAATCCCCGATCGTCAAATGAATCATGTCCACTTGAGCCAATACGCTCGGAAATTCAGTGACATTTATACCGACTTGTTCCTTAAATTGCATATAGTCTATAGCATCTATCTTTTGTCTGTTTCTCCATATACTTTTCATGATTGAATTGCCCTCCAATTTATCTACCCATATATACTATTTCGACATTAAGGCTGTTAAATTAATCTACTTTAAAATATATTTTTATTTTGCAGTTCATTTTACCTATTAGATTAACCGTTCATGGAGTATTTCCTGTAATCCTTTATTTTGGTCTTGTGGAGTTTTAACATTATCCCTATTTTTCTTTAAGTATGATTTTGAAATAATGCACCAAAATTATTCTTTTATTCACGCCAATAGTTTGACGGAATCACCGTACATCTCTATACTTATTAAGTCTTAAAAAAGTACGGGAATTATGCTTAATAATTGAAGAAGGTGACATTCATGGATTTTACGATTACCTATCTGTCTTTTTATTTAATCCAAGTCGAAGGAAAAGGCGATCAGGCTGATAAACGTTTTAAACATTTTCAAACCCTTGATACTGAAGAATACGAAGAAAGTCCACTAAAGGATTTTTTGGATGGGGAATTGATGAAGATTTCCAAACGAAAAGTGGACCGTCATCCAAAAACTGAACAAATACCGACGAAAATTGGTTCTTTCATTGTCGAAGAAGGACATGCACTTGATTCCAACCCTAATTACAATGTATTTAACCGGGTTCGATATGCTAAAACGAAAGAAGAATTCCAAGAAGAAAATGAACAATTCACGCGGTCTTATATTGATACAAGTGCCGTCCGTGGCGGTGTCTTCATAATCGCATCGGCTAAATTATCGAAATATCTCGATGAACCATTCGTTTTCTTATTAAAATGTGATTTCGAGCCGAAAGTTGCTTCCATTTCGGATGAACGGACCCTGATTAGGCACGTTGAAATGGCAATCACCACTAAAAATATGAAATCCATTCAATACCCCTACATGCCCGAAGAAGGTATGGTCGAAGAAGGCGAACTGAAAATCCACCAGGCCTCACATGCCCGCTACTTCGAGGATTTCCTGAAGTTCGTCGAATATGGCGAATCGATGCCGGAAATCATGAAAAACCAGGTCATCCATATGGTCCATGAGCATGTATCCGCTCAATTCGAAGAAAACAGTGACGAACTGCAGAAATTCGAACAGGACCTGGAAATCTGGGAAACGAGTGAAAAGCGTGAAATCCAGGAACGTCTTGAAACCCATCAGGTCGTCGAAGCCACAGCCCAGATTGTCGAGCATACACCTGAAGCCGAACTGCGCATGAAGCTAGGCAGTACATCCATCAAAGGACTTCTAGCCGATTTCGGCGAAAGCATCCATTTAGGCAAGATTAACGGGAAATATGTATTGATGATAGAATCCAATACGATAGAATTCGATAAAGGCGTTTCGCCAATTGAGTTTCATAGGCCGGATGATTTGATGGAGATTGTGGAGCGGATTAGTAGGAAAGTTTGAGGGGTTATTTAAACGTATATTTTGAGCATTTTGTGACCACTAATATAACAGAAAACAGCGTACAAAGGGTTTTCTCGGCAATATTAGTGACCGAAAGTGTGATCGCTAAATTGACA
>NZ_JAOPHO010000116.1:0-6308 GCF_033141925.1 Peribacillus sp. CSMR9 | reverse complement strand
ATACCCAATAGCCGAACTCCGCCGTTTGGTTTCGGGATTTCGATACGACGGACGGGTTGCGGTTGATAGGTACCCTGCAAAAGGGCAGTTTTCATGTTGTACCATTCGGTTACGAGGTGCGGTCTCAGGTTTTGAACCGGCATTCCATCTACACCATGGCTTCCCTTATTTCTCTCTACACGCTTCAATGCCTGTATTAAGTTTTCCCTCTCTAGTATCTGTTCCATTAACATCGTTGATATCCTTTCTACGTGGATAAATGGTCTATTTGTGCCTTTATCTGCTCCACCCTTTTGAAGTTCCCCGTGTATTCACCACTTCTTCCTTCAAATAAGTTCCGTTAGGAATTGTTTGCTTCTTCGCAGATAACGAACGCCTAGTATTCATCCTCCTTAATCTGTTCGGTCCTTCCTTATCTTCTCGAGTAGACAAGTACTATGACTTCTGATGATTCAGCTGTCCATCACTGGACAGGTTACCAAGTGTACTTGGCTGTCATCAGACCTCCCCGGGTAAGAGTGCAATCTTTCTCTCCATCTATCTGCTTCATTTACTCTGTACCACCTTCGGCAGTAAGGACTTTGTTTTGTTTCGCAAACTCATCCAATGATACCTAGCCTTATATGAAGTTCGTGTTCCTCAGACCGGAGGTTTGCCGCTTGCTTCCTTCAGATTCCACGTCACCGTGGACACCCTTGCATTAAGCTAACCACTACTACTGCCTTCATGGTTCGGGACTTTCACCCTATAGATTGCACCCATGCCGGGCGCACGAAAAAGCTGCCATAAGACAGCACCGATCTTCATCTAACGCACCCTTTAATGGAATAACATGACTGACGTTTTTAAAAAACTTTATTATGTTTTAAACGACTTTTTTGTAAATTAAAAAACTTTATTTTCACTTAACGTCTGAAATAACTCAAATGGATTTCATAGCGAACATATATGTCGTTGAAATGTGTGTCTGCAGATAGAAAAATAATAATTTTGACCACGATGATATGGGCGAAATATAAAATAACCTGCAAGGCACAAGCACTAATTAATTTCGACCAACTAATTTTATACCTATAACATTTATATATGAATCATCATCGAAAGGATGATTAGATTTGTATAATAACATTGGTGATATAAACATTTCAAAACACCTCATAATAATTGTAACACTTCAATAAATGTGAATTTACTGGTAATTAGAGTTAGAATAAAAAATGTACAATACGAAGAAAAAGCGAAAAAAAGAGACAGCGATATGCTGTCTTCAGAGTGTAGACAAACCCCTTTTCCAAAAGAATTGTTGGAGAAAAAGGGGTTTTTTTATCTTTTAATTAGCATATTTAGTTGTAAATTTGAAAGAAGGACACAATATATTGTTGCTAAACTTTTTATAAAAAACAGCTGTCGACTTTGTCGACAGCCTGGAGACAGCAATATGCTGTCTTTTTTCACCACCTACAAATCCAAGTCCAACCAAATCCATGAACCCATACTCTCCTACAGCGTGGAACCCATTGCCCGTGTTCCCAATGTCCGCCACCATGACCACCACCGTGTCCGTCCCATTGACCGCCACCATGACCGCCTCCATGTCCGTCCCATTGACCACCACCATGACCGCCGCCATGTCCGTCCCATTGACCGCCACCATGACCGTCGCCATGTCCGTCCCATTGACCACCGCCCGGCCCAGGTATTCGTTCTCCGTCTATATAATAAGGCACATTATAAGGGTTAAAAGCGTAATTATAGTTATACATTCAAGAAATCCTCCCTTTTTGTTTACCCTTTCAGGCTATGTACAAAGAGGGGTTAGTGTCCTAAATGGACAACTATATTGGGCTGCCTATTTATTGTTGTCTAAAAAAAGAGAACCCACCTATCATGATAAAACGCAAAAAATGGAATTTATAACCACAAATGAAGGTATTCGCAATTTACCATTCCTAGTAATGCCGCCCCATCACCAATATTGGCCTTTCTTAAATTCTCAAAGATATAAATTTACCACCAAATACTTGCCGTCTTTCTGTGAAGTTATATCTGGTTTAAGGTGAACAAAAAGAAAGATCACTCAGCCATACACCGAGCAACCACGAATAATAAACTCTTCAGATAAAAAAGGGTATCAGCTCTTTAAATCCATCATGACGAAAGCCTTGCCGCTCTTTTAACACGTCATGTCATTAAGCAAAAGGAAATAAAGTTGAAATTGGCAGATAGATATCATAGAGAAACAACTCTTGTTTTCGAACGAGGGAATGGCCTCCCCTATTCAAAATCCACCTTACACAGAACATTTAATCGCATCTGTAGAAAAGCCGGAATTACAAAACATATAACCATTCACGGTTTACGACATACCCACGCCGTTTTACTTCTTGAATCTGGAGCCAGTTTAAAAGATGTGCAGGAACGCTTAGGACATAAATCCATTCAAACAACAGCAGATGTCTATGCTCACGTGTCAAAAAAGCTCGAAGAAAAAAGTGTGGACGGATATTCAAATTACATGGATTATGCCCAGTTGAATATGAAATAGTTTGAAATGTGGTCAAAATGTGGTCAGCCAGCCAGTTCCCTTTCATTTTTTAAAAATAAAAAAAGCCTTGGCAACTGAGAAACTCAGTAATACCAAGGCTTTGAAACTATTAATACATTGACATATATTGTTCGCGTTCCCATGGGTGAACTTGTGTGCGGAACATACTTCTTAGCATAATCAGACATCATAAAACATCACAAATGCCTGTTTAACAGCTTTTTCACAAATAGATTCACAATGAGCAAGAGTAAAATATCATGAAGTGGTGGGCAAATGTTGGGCAGGTTGGTGGGCAAAATAAACGCATATGTTTTAAGCAACTGATATAAAATATATGTATAAATTACTAAACTAAACCGAAAAGAGCAAAAATGAATAAACATAAATATAAAGGTTTACTTGCATGCAAAAGAAACTAATTTCTTGCAGAGTGGAAGTTTCCCCGTCTTAGACTCAGACCTTAAGAAAGATCCAGATTGGACAGTTGCTATTGCAGCATATAACTGGATTCAGAAGATTAAGTCAGATTTTGCAACTAGCAAGGATTTTTGTATAGTTCAAGTGATTTATAACGATGATATTGATATTACGGAGTTAGTTAAGAAGGTTAGGCCTGTAACTTAATGTGATTTACCTTTTTAAAGTGGATACATGTTTCTGCCTGTTTGTCATACATAAAGAAAAGCCAGGTCATAGACCCAGCTTTTTATATTAACCTTCTAGTCAAAAGACTTAACTAATAGTAAACTTATGTAGATGTGACCACCAAGAAACATCATAATTTACTATTAGGAGGAAAATATCAATGAATATTGCACAAGCAATGTTAGAAAAGATTCAGACTCATGATCAAAGGCTTGAAGTGCTTGCTGAACAATCACAGGTACTTGCCGAAAAAACTCAGGACATAAATCTATATATCCAGCATGTGACATCACACAACAAAGCAGTAAAATGGCTTAAATCAGGGCTTGTGGACCATCAATCTGAAACAGTAAAAGCACCTGAACCTAAGCCTGAACCTAAAACCAAACAAAAGTTCCCCCATAACAAACTAGCCGTCATTTTAAAGAGCTATTTTGATAAACATGGTGAGATGCCAAGGCATGAATTATTGAGCATCTTAAAGGAAGAACATGAGTTAGAATGGGTTAATTTTTCTGAAGTAATAACTTCATTGAAAAACAAAGACCTTCTTTTCATCGATACCTTAAGAAAACATGGAACCATATATTACGCGTTAGCAAATTAAAACCTATCATAACTCATGACTATCATAAGTCTTACACTTATGATACTACAAACTTCGCTCCTAGCGAAGAAAAATAATCTGAGATTAAATATTTAAATAGGCGGATACAATTTATCTGCCTATTTACCGTATAAATAAATGCCATGCTATAAACCGCTTAATAATATGATAGATATTTATGATAGGTTCCCAAATAGGTAAACTGCTCATAAGGTTCTCATGTAGAACCTTTTTCTATTTTATTTTCCCTTTTCCTAGTTATTGATTATTTACTTTTTAAGGGTTTATAAAATTGAAATTTGAGAGAAGGGCTTTTTTTAATCCTCGACAACTACATCAATAATCTCATCAAACTGTATATACTCAAAGGAACTATCTTTCTTCTGGATTCGTAACTCTTTCGTAACAGGATGAATGTACACACAGTATCCATGCAATTCTTTTGGATTTCCCTCATTATGTAATGTAAAACTTATTGCTAAATGATATTCCATTGCATAGTGTATATTGTTTTCAAACTCTTCAACCTGGTACTCATCAAGGGAAGGTTTTTTATCTAAGAAATAATCAACTTCACCTATTTTTTTATTTAAAGCTTTATGTTCTGGCATAATCAATGCTGCTTGCCATTTAACGAGCCCTCGATCACGAATTGTCCCCATCGAATAATTCCTCCTTTACATCCATTTTATACGAACTAACGTTCCTATAAAAGACAGAAAAAAAACCCTCCATATACTAGGCTTCATTTACCTATTTATATATAAATATATCAATTGACCTTATACAAATGTGTTTCTTTTCGTACCAATATGAGATTTAATATGGATTTTTTCCGACAATTCATTTACTTTTTATAAATAATTTAGGAAAATTATTGTAAAATGTTATTATTCTGGTACAATTATTACCGTTGGAAAATATTACATACGCCCAACTACTCAATTCGAGTAAGGGTAAACAGGGGGAAATAAAAATGAAAAAATTAGTTACATCAATGGCGTTAGGATTGCTTTTAGCGTTTCCTGCAATAAGCCATGCAGAAGAGGCGCCTTCGGCACCAACACATACCGAAGAAGAAATCCAACAAGGTATTGAAGATATGGAAAATGCCTTTGAACAAAATGAACTAGAAGTGGATCTATCTGATGACGAAGGCGTTGAAAAAGTCGTTACGGATGAAAGTGGACAAGAAATTGGCACAATGGGTATCGAAGTAGTAGACAACGAGGATGCCAATGTAATTCCAGATCGTTCTGAACTATTTACTCCTTTTGCAACAACAGTTCCAAAAGGGACAACTAAAACTTTTAAAGTATACTGGTATGCAGCTACTGTGAATTACTGGTACTATAATGATGTAACTGTTGTTAAATCAACTGGTTTGGGGCAAATCAAATCTGTATATGATGAAGATTACCTTGTTATTCCTCCTGGTCATGTATCTAGTGATTCTTTGAAAATCGTTAGAAAAAACGAAACTGCATCTAAGCCAGCAGAATCTAGATACACATTAACTTTTGATGCTCCAATCGGGAAAAAATTGTGGATTAATGGTAAAGTGAAAAATGGAAAGTTTTCTACAGGTTTTAACTAATTTACAAAGGAATGGTAAATATGAATAACATCTTATTTCCTGCATTAATTGCCGTAATTCTAGTCGCTGTGGTCATTCTATTGGTTAAGCTTTTAAAAAAAACCAAGTCTTAAAACAAAAGGTTAACACGTTTTAAAAAGAATCAGTTTAAATTGGCTGATTCTTTTTAATTTTATAGAGTTCATACCTTCTATTTTTTACTTAAGATAAACTAAATACAATAGCGTTAGTGAGGATTTATTTAGGTAAACGTCAAAAAAAATGCCCCTACTCTATTAAAAGTAGGGGCATTTGATTATTCAGCAAAGAATTTAGTGAAAGTTGCTTTACCTGCCTTCTTCTTATCTGCAGTTATCCTTTTAGCTTTCTGAAATTTAGATAATGCTGACTCAGTACCTTTTCCGAAGTTAGAATCCAGTTTTCCAGGGCTAAACCCTTTTGCATAAAGTGCAGCCTGTAAAATCCATGTAAGATTACCTTTAGCACCTTTTTTGACGGTGACGATAGCAGTTCTAGTCTTAGGACCCCATTTTCCATCCACAACTAATTTCTTATTAAATTGCTTATTAAGCTCCATTTGTAATGCTTTGACAAGGGCTGATTTAGTTTTAGGGCCATTAAATCCATCCACATTAAGACCAGCTTTATAACGGCTATTTAAGGTTTTTTGAATGGACCTGACAGTTTCATCTCCACTGTTCGAAGTATTGTCATCCTCTTTTCTATCCGGCTGTACAATAACCTCTTTAGCATTACCAAAATTGATTTTCTGACCAATTTTTAATTTTGTTGGTTCTATTCCAGGATTCGCTTTAATTAATTCTTCAACTTGTACGTCACCAGCTCCATCTTTATGAGCTATGCTCCATAAGGTATCTCCTTCTTGGATGGTGTATGTGTTAGGCGCTGGA
>NZ_JAOPHO010000115.1:0-6685 GCF_033141925.1 Peribacillus sp. CSMR9 | reverse complement strand
TTGAGCAAAATTCCAAGAAAATATCAAAAGGGGTTCGGAATTAATACATTCCGAACCCCTTTTGTCGACAAACTGAGAGGCAATCATAACGATTGCCTCTTTTTATTGCGTGTTTGGATTCTTATAATATTAAAATACTTACAAATCAATTCAACAAATGAGTAAAATTGACAAATATAGAATAATAATCTAACCTAGTAGACTAGAGATATTCTACTACTTAGATTGATATACAACTTTATGCCTATTTAATTGTAATCTTGATAAAAGTTACTAGGAAATCTCTTAATAATAAATAATTAGGCAGGTGGATTTTATGTGCGGTTTTGTAGGATGTATTCAAAAATATCCGAAAGCCATAAATTCAAATATGAAAGAAACGATCAAGAAGATGAACACGATCATTACCCATAGGGGTCCGGATGATGAAGGTTATTTTTTTGATGATTTTGTAAATTTTGGATTTAGAAGATTGAGCATAATCGATATAGATAACGGTAACCAACCTCTTTCATATGAAAATGAACGATATTGGATCATTTTTAATGGCGAAATCTACAATTATATTGAACTAAGGAAAGAACTCATTGATAAAGGATATGAGTTCACGACGGATTCTGATACGGAAGTAATATTGGCTCTCTATAGTAGCCAAAAAGAGCAAACCGTCCAAAAACTGCGCGGCATGTTCGCTTTTGTCATTTGGGATAAAGTCGAACAAAAACTATTTGGGGCAAGGGATCACTTTGGAATCAAGCCTTTTTTCTATTGTGAACAAGATAATGTCACATATTTTGCATCAGAAAAAAAGAGTATCTTGACAGCGATGAATGAAGAGTTGGACGTGAATTCATTACAGCATTTTCTCAGCTTTCAATATGTTCCCGAACCATCTACCTTATCCAATAACATTAAAAAGTTATCACCTGGGCATTATTTCACAAAAGAGCCCGGAAAGAAAATGGATATAAAAGAGTTCTGGAAACCTACTTTTCGCCCTTCCAGTATAGAAGATTCAAAAGTCATAAAAGAAATACAAGAAACCTTAATTGACTCGGTGAACGTACATATGAGAAGTGATGTTCCGGTTGGATCTTTTCTATCAGGTGGGATTGATTCATCATTTATCTGCTCCATCGCAAAACAGATTAATCCTAAGATCAAAACCTTTTCTGTAGGGTTCGAAAGAGATGGATACAGTGAAATAAACGTTGCACAGGAGACAGCAGCCGCTTTGAATGTAGAAAATATAAGTTATATCATAAGTCCTGAAGAATTCTTGGCAGAACTTCCAAAGATTATCTGGCATATGGATGACCCTTTAGCAGACCCCGCTGCCGTTCCGCTATATTTTGTCGCACGGGAAGCTAAAAAGCACGTTAAAGTCGCCTTGTCCGGTGAGGGTGCAGATGAATTATTCGGCGGATATAATATATACCGGGAGCCCCATTCCCTGCGCATGTTTTCCCATATACCTGCACCGTTGAACAACGTGTTGAGGACACTTTCCTCTATTTTGCCAGAAGGGGTTAAAGGAAAGAGTTTTATAGAGCGTGGAGTAACACCTTTAGAAGATCGATATATCGGAAACGCAAACATATTCGACGAGAAAGAGAAAAAACTTTTACTAGTGAATTATCTCAATGGTTTAGAAAATGAAAAAGTGACAAGTCCAATCTATTCAAGTTCTTTAGGTTATGATCCTATTACCCAAATGCAAAACATTGATATTCAAACTTGGCTAAAAGGTGATATTTTATTGAAGGCAGATAAAATGTCTATGGCGAATTCTTTAGAGGTGAGAGTTCCATTTTTGGATAAATGCGTATTCAATACGGCTTCAAAACTTAGTATGGATCAAAAAGTAAGAAATGGAACGACCAAATACATGCTTCGAAAAGCTGCCCGCGGGATTGTGCCGGAACATGTATGGAGCAGGAAGAAGCTGGGTTTTCCAGTGCCTATCCGCCATTGGTTAAAGGATGAATTATATGATTGGGCAGTAAAGTTAATCCAGGAGAGCCCAACTGACTATCTTTTTAACAAACCGCAAATTATGAAATTACTTGAAAACCATGTAAATAATAAAACGGACAACAGCCGGAAGCTCTGGACCATTTTGACTTTTATGATTTGGCATCAAATTTATATAGAAAAACAATATGAGCCACGGCCTCAAAAGACTTTACAATATGCTGTAAATTAAGCATCCATTGGCTCGTTTACTCATTTGCACCCAAGCATCAATGTAATTGGCTTGGGTGCTTTTATTTTTACATGATAACAACCAAAAAACGAGGATCCGTTTAAATTAACAATTGGTATATGACGAATTTCTCATAAGGATTAAATTCAGTCAATCCTGGTAATATCACTTCGCCCTTCAGCTCGAAGGCGGTTTGATTTTCGAGGAAAAAAATATAATCCTGTGACCCATAAAATAAAATCAGTTCGATTTGGCGCGGTTCTTTTTCAAAGGAAAGCAATATATTATTGATGATTTTCATAAAGATCTGTACTGAGAACGGATTAAAGAAATAAAACCGATTGTCTTTCGAATCAATATCATATTCTTCCGCTAAACAACAGTGGAATTCTATATTGCCATTGTTGTTTTTCCTTTTCTTCTTATAGTTATTCAGATTCCCAATCGCTTCTTTATAGTAGTTTTCATTCATCTCCACGCCAACCACAGATGATTGATATAAGTGATGGATAAAAAAATTCAATCGTCCTTTACCACATCCAAAATCCACAATGCGATCATTTCTTTTTAGTGGGTATTTTTTGAATAAATGTTCTAATGCACTATATGGCGTAGGTTCGTATCGATGGTAATGCAAAGAATCATTGAAAATTTTTTGTTCCCCTTCCGTCTTGATGTTTAGCATCTCATCATAACTTGTTTCTTTCATTGTTATATGCACCTGCTTCATGGTTATTTCAAAAAGGGATTCCTAACTAAAAACCCCGAATAAGGTTGATCTTATCCAGGGTAAAGTTTTGTTATATGAATGTCCAGAAAATTAATTGGATTTTGCTTTAGTTACATAATCATTAAAATCAGAGATGCATGGGCTGGCCATATAATGACCGCCTTCAATCTGGATCGTCTGGGGTACATTCTTTATCCCTAACTGATCAATTATCGTTCGGTTTTTACACCTTGCTGTTTTAGCTCTATTGCTTTCCGCTTAATCTCTTCCGAATAATGCACTCTTGTTCCCATAAGAAAAACACCTCCAAATTCGTATTTATTATAAATACGACTCAGGGGGTGTTTTTACCTTGTCTCATTTTCCTACTTCATCATCCCATATGATCCAATCATGAACCTCAAGGATTTCCAAAAATTTCATCAAACGAGGTAAGGCTGGTTCTGCTTCTTCACCAAAATGTTCACTCATCGCTTCAGAAATCTGTTTGACATTGCTTTGGAACTCCATTTGTTTAATGGCAAATGCCCCAAACTTATCAAGCTTGATTTTACGGACTGATGGTTGTTTTAAGAAACGAATGGTCATTCTTTCCACAAAATTGGTCCTTTGAATGATTAAAAAGGTTGCTTCCAAAGATTCTTGTTCCATTGTGACGCGTTTTTCCAAAAGGGGAACCATGGTTAACAGGTTCCTCTTTTTTGTTTGGCGTTTACGAAGCATCTTCTTTTTTCCCTTTGCTGGATACGAACCATAGCAATCCAGCTAGAGCAAGGAATAGTAAGAATGGTAGCAAATTGCTGGCTAATTTAGCCGTGGCCGGGACTTGGACACCTGCTGCAATCAATATGGCAATAAGTACACCAATCAATGATTCACCTGCTATTAAACCAGATGCAAATAATACACCCCTATCAACACGTGCTTTAAGCGCTTCTTTCGTTTTCGAAAAGAACTCAACGAAGAAACGAATAAATCCACCGATCATGATTGGGACACTAGTATGAACCGGCAAGTAAATGCCGACTGCAACAACAAGTGAATTCAGACCGAAAAACTCTAATGTGATGGAAATAGCCGCACCGATAAAGATAAGGGTCCAAGGTAGATCTCCCCCAAGAACGCCTTCAGCAAGTATTTTCATAAGTGC
This sequence comes from Peribacillus sp. CSMR9, assembly GCF_033141925.1. Lineage (NCBI taxonomy): Bacteria > Bacillati > Bacillota > Bacilli > Caryophanales > Bacillaceae > Peribacillus > Peribacillus sp. CSMR9. Next base: position 2,599 of record NZ_JAOPHO010000115.1, on the reverse strand, counting down.
CGCTTTAGGTGCAGGTAGTTCTGCAGATCCCATCGTATAAGCGTTGTCCATTAGAACCAGGATAAAACCAATGACAGAAGCAGACGCAACGACACCGATCATCATGGCAACTTGTTGTTTCCATGGTGTTCCGCCCACAATATATCCTGTTTTTAGATCTTGAGAAACATCACCGGAAACCGCAAGAGCAGTACAGATGATTGCAGCAACAGTTAAAGCCGCTACCATTCCATTCGTACCAGTAAAGCCAATAGCTTTATAGACTATCGCTACAATCAATAGTGTGGCTATGGTCATCCCGGAAACAGGGGAAGAAGAACTTCCGACGATCCCAACAACCCTTGAAGCCACCGTCACGAATAAAAATCCAAAAAGCGCAATTGCAATCGCACCGATGATTCCTACATCTGTTATTGGTGTGAAAGCAATGATTAAAATAACGATGATCGTTCCCAACCAAACGTACTTAGCCGGGATGTCTTTTTCAGTACGGATCGAACCCGATTTAAGTTGCCCTTTATTGGCTTTTACGCCTTTAAGGGTATCAAAAACTGAACTGAAAAGTATAGGTAATGTTTTGATCAATGTGATCAATCCGCCAGTTGCAACAGCACCAGCTCCAATATAACGTATATAATTATCCCAAATTCCCCATGCATCCAATTCACCGATCGGTACATCAGAAGGGAAAATGGCTGTTCCATTGCTGCTGCCAAAGAAGCTGATTGCCGGTATGAGAACGACCCATGCTAATAGCCCTCCACCTAGCATTTGTCCTGCAACACGCGGTCCAATGATATAACCTACACCCAAAAGGGAAGGAAAGGCATCAAGACCAACCACCGCATTTTTAAAGTTTGTGATTCCTGTTTCAACCTCTGTTTTAAAAAGCTTAAAACCATCACCAAGCCCTTTAACCATACCGCCGATAACCAAACCGGCTCCGATTAATTTGGCACTTGTACCACCTTCTTCTCCTGACTTCAGAACCTCGGCACATGCCGTACCTTCAGGATATGGTAATGTTTCATGTTCCCTTACAATCAAAAGCTGGCGAAGGGGAACCATCATGAAGACCCCTAAAAATCCCCCAGTTAATACAACGAAAATGATGAATGCTTGACTCACGTCCATGTCCCACATGAATAATGCTGGAATGGTAAATACAGCACCGGCACCAATTGCCTCACCTGCCGTGGTCATCGTTTGCACAATATTGTTTTCTAAAATTGAATCCCTGCGAAAAACCCCTCTTAAGATAGCCATTGAAATTACCGCTGCGGGTATTGAAGCAGAGACAGTTAAACCAATAAGTAGGCCTAAGTATGCATTTGCCGCACCGAATACGATTGCAAGAATGATCCCTAGAATGACTGCCGTTGCAGTTAATTCCGGTAGAGATTTTGATGCAGAGACGTACGGGACGAATTTACTTTCTTTCGAATTGTTCGACAATTTAGCCACTTCCTATGTTAAACTTTAAAATCACAGAGAACATTATATCACTGTAATTTAAAGTCCTGCAATGGGAAAATTTCTCTTACTAAAAGTTTGATTATATCCAAAATTCAGATTAGCAGTTTCGGTTTTAAAGTATATAAAAATAATATTTCTCTAATTACCATCTGGTTTGATTCAATTGCTTTCCATTCAACAGGCTATTATATAATAATTTTTCTCCCTGTGTCCTTTAACGGATATGCAGCATTCATAAACAATCATTAGGAACAATAAGCAATTACCCACTGGGTGATTGCACATTAAAATAAAAACTAACATATCCTGGCAAGATCAAGTCTCCAGAAAAGGAATGATATATTCATGGTCTCCTATATGGACTATACTTCACCATCTACACAATACTTTTTCGATGTTAACAAGAGCACCTTCGTTAAAAAAAACAATCAAAACTATATAAATGTATTAGGTATCAAACAATTGAACACACTCGAAAATGTTTCATTATTAGATATTTACCTTAGTACCGACAATGTCGTAGAACCGCATTATCACCAAAATGCTGCAGAGCTAGTGTACTGCATTTCTGGAGCTGCAACCGTTTCATTAATGAATCCTTTTACAAAACAAATACAAAATTACCCCATTAAACCCGGTCAAGTAGCCAATGTTCCACAAGGTTGGTGGCATTATGAAGTAGCCAATACTGATAACACCCATCTGCTTGCCATTTTTAATGCACCAACACCTGAAGTGATCCTGGGTTCGGATATTTTGAAATTGACGCCTGCAAATATTATGGCGCATACGTATTGTATCGATGAAAACCAATGGAAAAAAGTAATTGCACCGGTTCAACCATCAACATTCATCGGTCCGCCAGCCAACTGCGATCGAGCGGCCGAAGAAGACAGTCAGCAATACCCGCAATATATTAATCACTATGATAACCAAATGTATACTGCCCCGTCATACAACTATCAATTTCAACCTAATCCCCAGTATTATTATTGAAGATAAGTGTCGGACCTGGGGATTTCACGGATTAACCCTGTCATTCATAGAAAACGTCTAATAAATTGGAATGAAAAAAAGCAATAGAGAACCCTATTTACATGAGGATTCCCCATTGCTTTTAATT
>NZ_JAOPHO010000114.1:0-6817 GCF_033141925.1 Peribacillus sp. CSMR9 | reverse complement strand
ATGGTTTAAATGTAGCCTTTAAATTTAAGCCTATATGTGGAACATAAAACACAAATGGACCACAGGAATAATAATATTATATAAGACTAGTAATGAATATCAAAATAAAAAAGAATTATTAGATGGCCAACTTTGATTTATTATTTTTATTTGATCTTATTTAAGGAGAAAGTTAAAGCCAGTTATGGAGCAAGGGTAGATTGATCCTTTAAAATTTATAGACTATGTATAGCTTACAGAACACAAATGGTCTATATAAAGTGATTCGTTTGGTACAATTTTGGGGGAGGGGTAACATTCCAACCGATTGAGTAACCAAATATATGCAGAATACAGGTTTTTTGTGCTCTATATAGCATTCTATATGTATTTGACTTTCTATAAGTAATGTCCTTTCTCAGATTTTGACTGATTTTGTCTATAATAGGAAAAACCCCATCAAAGGATAGGGTTAGTCGTCGTCGTCAAAATCTAAGAATGTATTTTGTGCAAATTTTTGAATGGCTGCATTTGCTTTAAATGCGGTTTTTTCTTCTTGCTTAATTTCAAGAGTCTGATTAAATTCAAAGGCTTTAGTAGGCTTGGTCACTACCTGATAAAGAAGTTGACCAATCAATGCCCTTGTATTAGGGTGGTTCATCCATTCCTTTTGTTCAGCTGTCAAACCTTCGGGTAGACTAATGGTGATTTGATCACTATCTGTATTCCCCAAGGCTTTTTGCGAAACCGCCTTAACAAAGATCGGAGCTATTTCACTACTGAATTTCCTGCCTAATTCCTTTTTCCTGCTTATTAAATACTCACTGACATGTAAAGGGGTGTCAGAGGGTAAGCGAAAAGAGATGGTTTTTCCAGGCTCAAATTGTTCCATGGATTTATATCACTCTTTTGTAGCTGCCACGTTTTGTGTAGATATCCCTTTACTTTGTAAATACATAAGCAAAATTTTAAAATAGGCTCGTGTAATCATCCATACGCTGTCATCTTCCGAAACGAAACGGAGAGGGTAGTCTTTGTCGGCTTGATTCAGTGCATTCAAGTAAGGTTTTAACACCAAGGATCCGCCCCCAATTTGATATGCCAGTCTTATGTCCGGAACATTCCGCCACATATCTTTGATCAATTTATATTCTTCTTTGGCTAAAACGGATAATTCTTCATCAATGATATCTTTTATGGAGACTCTATTCCCATTAACCCAGATATGATATTGTTCATCAGGATGTTCATTTGTGATGATTTCTACGAGTGTGCGTCTACTTTTAATGGTGTATTTGTATTTGGAATACACTTTCTTGATAATATTATCCAAATAGGTGGATACACCTCTTTTTATTCCATTGCTGTATTCATTATCCACTTCAGCTTCATCGGTTATGATGGCTGAGTCCGTTGATAAGCCCCCAATATCGTTGATGAGGATTGTTTTTCCTATGAGTTCTTCGTTTTTGGTAGAACCGTCATTATTTGTTGTCAAATCCACAAATGCTGCGAATCCTTCCGTATTCACAAGGATTTGCTCGAATTTAATCCGAACAATTTTACCTTCTAGGGAAGGGGTTTTTAAGAATTCCACTTCATGTTGGGAGTTTTTCAATTTTTTTCGGAAGTCTTTGGCTTTTCCTTGTTTAGTTTCATCCAGGGGCAATCCTGTTGATAAGTAATAAGTGGCTTCAATCACACCATCTTCTTCAGGAAATTGTCCCACAGCATCATAAGCAAGGGTTGTCAATAGCATGATGACAGGCTGGTCACTCTCGGATTTATCTTGATCTGGCGTTAATTCGTCATTATTTGGGTACTTGGATGCTAACTTTCCGACTGCAAAACTTCCGTTTTTATTTTTTAAGGCGGATGAAGTAATCTCCACATGTAATCCATTCAATATGTTTTTTTCCATCTCCACAATTTCCCGGTCTTGCACTTCTGCAATGACGTTCGGTATGTATACACGATTTTCAATACTTCCTAAGAATCCTTTAACCGCATCATTACCAACATCAACTGATACAAATCTAGCCATTTTTATTAGATTCCTCCTCGACTTCATTTATTTTCATTAAAATCTAATTTAATTGTATGCTTTTTGTATGCAACTGTCAATTTTGAATGCAAAATGCATGCAAGTGAAAATTCCCCGTTCCGATGTAGGAAGTAAACAAGAAGACAAAACTCTAACGATCATCAATTAGAGTTTTGTCTTTTAGATTTTCCTTTTATCCAATTGAGCATTTTTTCATCGTTCTTGTTGTTTTGACGCTTATTTTCTTTTCTGAGGTATCGCGAAAGGGTAGAGTGGGAAATGCCAATTTCCTCTGCCGTCTGTCGGATACTCATATTTTGGGAATCCATCATCTCTCTCATCGTCTCAGGAGAAAGAGGCAAGTCCTTTTCCGGTCCAAAATGAAATACCTGCTGCTCTGTTTTCGGAAGGCTACTGGTGATCACGGATGTCACTTTGGATGGAACCTCAATGGAGTCTTCTATTTCAAGTGTTGGAGCCAATTCATTTAGTAAAAAGTCCTGGGAGAAAAAAAGGTCTTCTGAAACCGAACTTTCGTGACTTATCTGATTCATCCGTTCAATAATTTCCTCACTCACCAAGCGGTTTGAATTTATCATCATTTTTTTCTGGTTCTCTTTAACGATAATGTCTGTTGGTAGAATGAGTACATTTAACTTGGTCCAATACCCTTGGAACCATCCCTTTTTTCCAACTTGTTCCTCATCGATCTCCTCGGTGTAGCTCCAGCTACTGATCACGCTGTCCTTTTGCAATTCATCCAAAACGTTTTCAAACTTATCTCTTTTTTGCACCCCGTTATATCGACTGGATATGTCCATTGTTTTCAACAGGGTAGAGACCTTAAACGGTTGATGCAAGGACCTTCTAATGGTCCTGATTTTCCACTGTAGATTTAGGTAGCGGGTCAATCGCTTGTGTTCGCGCTGTGTGTAGTGGCTATACTGAAACACTTTTAAATCCAACAAGCCTAGTGTGCGATTGGGTCCATCTAAGTAAGGGGTAAGAACAGGGGATGGCTTTACCTGTACGGCATATATCCCTTTTGCTTCGCCAGTCTTTTTATCATAAGCAACACGGATTTTTCCGATTTCGAACATTCTCTGGAAATCCTTGAATTCATAAAGTTCATTGTCCTGGATATCCTGGGTGTTGATCACCTTTACCTGTTGATTGCCCAGAGAGATCCAGATGCTTGAAAGGGCTGCAACCCGTTTCATGATATTGAAGCGATCTTCCTCACGGAAGTCCAGTTCCCGTCCTTGTGCTGTCCGTTTCTTCAGGTTTCTAAGCTGTAAGGCATCATTGCTATGAAACTCAATATACCCGTCAACGGACTTGGGCGAGACCATCCATAAATATGTAATTAAGTCAAAGAGGTCGGCGGTCATTTCATCCAATGAATTTATAGTAGATTCTATCAGTTCAAGCCACATTTCCTGTTGATCGGAGGCTAGCTCAGCTTTCTGTGATTCTGGGGGCCTTATTTCAGCTAATCCTCTAACATGTCCACGATTGTCTATAATCTCGGTTGCCAAGAGACCAGCCTCTCCTTTTTTAAAGTCCTTTTTCTTTGTCACGATGTCTCTCATTAAATGATAATCAATATCCATGCTTGAATAGATATAGTGGCGGCTCAAGGCCTCGCTTATTTTCTCTTCGTTCGCACTGCGTTTTATCTCATCCATAGGGAATTCGTGTATGAAATGGCCGGCCAATATGACCTTGATTGTATCCTGATAACTGTCCACTGCCTTTTTTATCATTTCTTTTGTTATAAGTTTTTCGAAGTATAACGTTTGAGTGAACAAGGAAAATAAGGCCCGAAAGCTTGGTCCCATAGAAAAGCCCGGAACCTGATTTTTTACCTCTTCCTCCGTCATACAATAGGCTTCCTGTTTCCATTTATCCAAAATATAAGGACGATCTTCAAACAAAATCTTGGTTTCTTCGAAAATAGAAATTTTCAGGAACTCATAGTTCAAAATCATACGATCATGTATATCCTGATACCTCAACAACAACCCCATCCTCTCTATTGCAGGGAATCCTTGGGTGGAAAGATTAGAATCTTTTTATCTAAAATGCACCACTTTTTTATCATTATAACAAGAGTGGACCACATTTCGAAGAGTAAATGCACCATTTACTACACAGGTTTCGAAATAATGGTGCATATGCACCAGTTCCAGTCTAATTCTCATCACACTTCTATTAATAAGGAATTCCCACTATCTGAACGCTTTAAGGAGAAAGGAGGGGTAGTCAGCCTCTTCACTATTAGCACTGTTTGATTTTTTAAATGAACTCTAGCATTCAAGAAATGCACCATTATTCTAGCTTGTGAGCGGAACTTGTGTACCATTTACTGATGAAATGCACCACATATACCCTATATGTGTACCATTTTTTAGTGATCATGGATTCTTAGAAAAATTCCAATTTGAAATCCTTTTGGGGAATTGAGTAAAATATGCACCAATACACTGAATTTGAGCGGACCCTGTGTACTATCATATGAAAAAAATGCACCAAACTTATTTTTTTGGAGACGAAGTGAGCGGAACCTGTGTAGGAGGGACAAACGTTGGCGAAACAACCATTCAACACCTATTTATTTTTCTCAATCATAAAATTGCACTCAGCTTTTGATGAAAAATTGAAAAGTTGAGCGGAATCTGTTTACCAAAAGTGCACCACAAGCCCAAAAAGTTGAGCGGAACCTGTTTGGCATTATATTTGGTTCAACGTTAACAAAGCTTATTATGACAGGCTTTTTCAGGAACCCATTCAATTTCACACATGTGCAAAAATGGTCCATTATTGGCCTTTTTGGTGCAAAAAGCGAGCGGAACCTGCATAATAAAAAAATTTGATGTTTTTTTCAATCCCTTGGGGCTCTAAGCCTCAGGATCTTTTTTATTTTTGGTGCATTTCCCTTAGAGAGCACCCTTTTTCAAAAGTCGAGTTCGATATACTTTATTCAACAAAAAGTTCCATCTAAGAAGTGGAAATCGGTCCAATTTCTTTAACTTTAGTTGTTTGTATTCAAGTATTAGAAGGAAGGTGCGAATCATGGGAACTCCATTGGCAGAAAATCATAAAAGAGGTCTTCATTCAATCGTCGAAATCATACAATTTATGACCCATGATGGCTTGCTTCTATACAAAAAAAAGGGTACGCGCCAACCAATAAACAGGGTGGTGGCATACGAGAAGACCATGGGCGAAACCAAGAATCGTAAAGGCGTGGTCTTTGTATCGCCGTCCAAGGCAGAACTCGTGGAGGGAAAAGGCTTTGTCGTGACCTCTTACGAAACGCTTCAGGAAAAGTATCAAAACCTCTCACACTGGACACCCAATACCTACCGAGGTGGTACATACTATGATTTCAAAAACCGTATCATCAAGGGGCATCAGCGTGAAAACCTTAAACAAATCCATGTCATAGGACTTGATATAGATTCGAAGGAAGTGGATCTGTACGCCCTTTATCTTGGATGTGAGGAACTGGGATTGCCAAGGCCAAATCTCCTGCTGGAAACGCCAAGGGGATTCCAGGTCTTCTTTGTCCTGGAAACTCCCTTCCACATAAACAAAAAACACGATTACAAGGCTTTAAGAGTTGCCGAGCGCCTGTCGGAAAATATTCGAAAAGCGCTTAAGAAATATGTACCGGTCGATACCGGATGTATCCCTTTCGGCTTCTACCGCATCCCAAGAGAAGACAATGTACTGGATTTCTATGACCAGCCTGCCAATACGGGCCAATTGCTTACCTGGTCCAAACAGTATGAAGAGCAGGAGAATAGGAACTTCCTGCGTGTGGTCTACAACAAGAATGCAAATGCAATAGATCAGACCTCTTCCGACTGGTATCGTGCGCTTATTCGAGCTACACACATCGAGGAGGGGCATTACGGATCCAGCCGCAATAATGCGCTAATGACACTTGCACTTGCCAATTATGCAAGTGATAAGACAATCGAAGAAGCTTATAATGAACTTGATCAATTCAACAGTAACCTGGAACAGCCCCTTAAAAAAAGAGAATTCGAACGAATCCTGAAGAGTGCTTATTCAGGAAAATATAAAGGCGTAAAGCGTTCATATGTGGAAGACTTACTCGAGCTTTGGACAGATGGAAAAGCAAAATTCAAGGGTAGGGAAGGGTGGTATAAATTCAAAAAGCCTCGGGAAGAACGAGTGCGTTCCCATTATAAGGAGTGGGAAGAGGATATCGTAGCCTATCTGGATACCCATACAAGCCCTGAAACGCCGTTTTTGGAGGCTTCTTTGAAAAGCCTTGCTGATATCTTTGGAATGCCCCTCTCCACGCTTAAAGAGGTCTGCAAGCAATCTAGTAAACTCAAAAAGTTTACGAAAGGCCGCGGACGCGGGGCAGTCACTAAAATAGCCAGCCGTTCCATGCTTTTCAGGAGCTTGTTGCTGTTACGTAGGAATCACATTCGCCAAACCCAGCTGACGTTTGCCGAATTGCTGCCCCATCCGAATCAATTTACTGCCGACCTTCCAATACCCACATTGGAAGCCGAATTGTTGAGGTATGAAGTGGACATAATGTATAGTTCCGGAGCTTCTCCACCGGATAAGATGACTTCTTGAAAATAAAAAGCCAGTCTGCCAATACATATCTATAGTATCCTTCTTGTAGTGTCTTAAGAATTTAGTGTTCCTTTTTCTACTTAGTATTTTAGGGGGCCGGGGGAGATTTATATTTGGTGCCTGGGGGAAGTGCAACTGGCATTTAAGGTTTTTTCTATCTCATGGTTG
>NZ_JAOPHO010000113.1:0-6890 GCF_033141925.1 Peribacillus sp. CSMR9 | reverse complement strand
ATACCATGTGGTTTGAAATCCTGCGAATAAGCGAGTATTCGTGAGCATTATCTATTAAACTGAGGGAGTTCATTAAGCAAAAAGGTCACCAAATGGCAGCCCCGGAAAACTGCAGTAATAATATACGTGCAAAATAGCACTTAAAATAAGTGCAAATTATCACCTAAAGTAACACAATTCCGTTAAGTTATGATACCAACTTAGTTAAAATAAAAACACCCCATTTCTGGGGTGGACATCTCTTGGTCATATGTTCTTTAGTTCTTTAACGAGTTTCTTCTATTTTACTCATTCTCCTATTTTAAGGTAACTACCAGAACGGTCGTTTTACCGGCTACAGATTGTCCACTATAGTGATACTCTAAATGTGTCACAATGTCTCCATTGGTAATGATCATCGGTGTAATAGTACTTGATGCTTTTTCCTTTACCAATTCAAGGCTGTAGGTGACCAATATGTCTCCTGCTTTAACCTGGTCACCTTCTGCCACACAAACGGAAAACCCTTCTCCTTTCATGTTAACCGTGTCCAATCCAATATGAATCAATATTTCCAGCCCTTCTGCCGTTTCCAATGCAATGGCATGCTTCGTCGGGAAGACATTGATGACTTTTGCATCAGCCGGCGCCACTACCTTCCCTTCGATAGGAAAGAAAGCAATACCATCTCCCATCATTTTCTGTGAAAAAACTGGATCCGGTACATCTTCAAGCTTTAAAATTTCTCCTTCAATTGGCGATACTAATTTTATTTCCGAAATTTTTGTTTTTTTTCCAAATAAGTTTTTTAACAAGGTAATACCTCCAATTATTTTTAATATTCTGGCTGAACAGCAAATTTCTTAAGCAATCACTTTTTTGATTTATTCTTTTAGCTGGTCTGATTTCGGTCCAAAAATTGCCTAGATGTTATTTCCTACCTCCAAAACGCCCGCAGCTCCAAGGACTTTTAATAGGTCCTTATCAACTTAGCAAGCCAATCGGTCGGTACTTTTCCGTTTAGGGCAGGCGCCATTATTGATCGATTTGCTGCAGTTGATAAATCGCTTCTTTGGCCGGAATGGAAGAGATTGCTCCTTTTCCAGTCGTAGTAAGAGCGCCACTAGCGTTTGCAAAGCTTAGGATTTCTTGGTGATGAAGTTCAAGAACTTCTTCCAGATTTCCTTGCCGAACGTCTTTTTCTAATAACTGATACAGCAAGCCTCCGATAAATGCATCCCCAGCCCCTGTTGTATCCTGTACGCCGACGCGATACCCGGTTGATTCGTATTTTTTACCTCTTACATATAATTCGGCACCTTGAGCTCCTTTTGTATAAATTACTGCTTTAACAGCACCAGTAAATAACGAAGAAACTGCTTTTTCTTTGTCAGTAATCCCGGTAATAAACTCAAGCTCTTCATCAGAAATTTTCACAATATGAACCATTGGAACAAACTCTAAAATCGTTTTCCGGCATTCTTCAGGATCAGTCCAAAGCGGAAGGCGGACATTTGGGTCAAAGCTGATGATTCCGCCTTTTGCTTTTAGAGAAGTAATGGCTTTCACATGCGCATGCTTCATAGGACTTTCCACTAAATCGACTGAACAGAAGTGGAGGAGGTCGCCGTTTGCAAACCAGCTATCGTTAATTTCAGTCTCATGAAGCAGCAAATCTGCAGAAGGATTGCGGTAGAAAGAGAAATCACGTTCACCATTTTCAAGCAAAGATACAAAAGCAAGGCCTGTGTTGGCTTCATTCGTTCTCGTAATTTTATCTATTTTCACGCCGGCTTGCTGCAATTGTTCTAAAAGAAAGTCCCCAAATGAATCCATTCCGAGCTTAGTAATTATCGATGCATTGCCGCCATTTCTGGCAACTGATACAGCAACATTCGCTGGAGCGCCTCCTGGAGCACGCTCGAATTCCATTACATCTTTTAGTGCGATTCCTTTTTGAAGGGGGATAAAATCAATTAATACTTCACCGATTGCATATAAATTTCTCATACCTTACCTCTCGCTTTCATACATAACTCCATTTTTTTGCTTGAAAAGTGGTGCTTCCAGATAATGCAAAGAAACGAATTTCATTTCTGTTTTCACGAGGGAAAATCCGGCTCGTGAATACTTCTTCACCGTCATTGATGAAAATCTCAACAGAAGAGGTATCTACAAATAAATGAAACTTAATTTTTTTGGTATTCACAAAGCATTTTCGGATTGTTCCATAAGCTTCTCCAACGGTCTCACCTGAAGAAGAGCGGTCAAGAATGACTTTTTTCTCTACAGTATCATATTTAATGACCGTTTTTTCATCATCACCGGCCCTGAATTCAATACCAAATTCAACGGCATCGTTGTTTTCAAATTCACATACCATTTCATAGGATACTCCTTTGAATTCTTCATACATGTTCTTGGTGTTCTTCAAAACACCTTTTACTTCAGTTTCCTGCCTGCGTAGCGCTTGAAGTTCCTGCACTGGCCGCTGAATCAGTTTGCCGTTTCGAACAGATAATTCTCTTGGCAGTGTTAAACAATGCGCCCAGCCATTTTTGTCTGTGGGTAGGTCGATTTCAGGCAAGCCCATCCATCCGACAAGGATACGCCTTCCGTCAGGATTAACCATTGTTTGCGGCGCATAAAAATCAAAGCCTCTGTCAAGCTCCTGAAAAGAGCCATGTGATAATGAGTGGGTTATTGTATCTAGCTTGCTGCCAATAACATAACCGGATTGATAAATATTGTGGTAAAGGTCTCCCTTGGGCTCCAAACCTTGTGGAGAAAACATCAGTACACCATAGTTTTGCAGTTCAAAATAATCTGGGCATTCCCACATATATCCAAAAGTTCCAAGGTCAGTTTGTAACTCTCCTTCAAATGTCCAGTTTACTAGATTGGAGGAACGATATAGGACGACACATCCTGTTTTGTCTTTCCGCTGTGCACCGATTACTGCATAAAAGGTATCATTTTCTCTCCAAACTTTCGGGTCGCGGAAATGATTAGTATATCCTTCTGGTACGTCCCGAATGAATGGATGGGTCAATTTTTCAATTTGTCCCGTTTTCTCCATGATGGCGATACATTGATAGGGATGTCTTTGCCAATTCTCATCACGGGTGTTGCCGGTATAAAATAAATATAGTTTTCCTTCATATTCAATAGCACTTCCGGAATAGGCTCCATGGCTGTCATAATAATCATCCGGTGCGATCCCGATGCCGGCATTTTCCCAAGAAACAAGATCTTTTGATTTCGTATGATACCAATACTTCAACCCATGTACAGGACCAAGTGGAAACCATTGGTAGAATAAATGGTACTCGCCATGATAAAAAGAGAAGCCATTAGGGTCATTAAGTAGGCCGGATAAAGGCTGTATATGAAAGGTTTGTCGCCATGTGCATTCATTTACTCTTGTTTGCAAATTTTGCAGCTCTACCTGATTAACATCTTCAACGCGGCGATAACGCTGTTCTTTTGTCCAGCCCATGTGATCAGACTCCTTTAAAAAATCAGATGACTGTTCCTTGTTTCGAACAGCCCTTTTCATATTAATAAATTAGGCTGCTTCTTTTCGAGAAAGGGCAGCAACTTTTTTATCTGTCCGATTTGCTAAACTGAATGTTGCGATAAAGGCAACAGCAAAGGAAATGGCCATACCAATTATATAAAAGATAATTGTATCTGTTTTTATGGAAATAATCCCTGGTAGACCTGCAGCGCCAAGTGCAATCGCCTTTACTTTGAAGAAGGTGACGAAAGCAGAAGCCACTCCTGAACCTATAATTGCTCCAATAAATGGATACTTCAGTTTTAAGTTAACACCGAACATTGCAGGTTCTGAAATCCCTAAAAGAGCCGAAATACCCGCTGCAGATGCCGTACCTTTTGTTTTTTTATCTTTCGTAATGAAGGTAACTGCAAGGGTTGCTGCACCTTGAGCAATATTGGACATTGCTGCAATTACGAAAATAAAAGAGCCCCCAGTTTTTGAAATATCAGAAAGTAATTGTGTTTCTACAGCAATAAAGCTATGATGCATACCTGTGATAACGATTGGTGCGTAAAGAAGTCCAAATATAGCTCCTCCGATAAAACCAGTTCCATCATATAAGAAGATGAGACCGTCTGTTAATAAGTTCCCTGTAGCACGAGTAATCGGTCCTACTACTGTGAACGTTAAGATACCAGTAATAAAAATTGTCAATAATGGTGTTAGAATATTGTCTAGTGCGGAAGGAATGACTTTTCGCAAATACGTTTCTATTTTTGCTAAAATAAAGGAAGCAACAAGTACTGGCAACACAGTGCCTTGATATCCGATTTTTTCAATTTCAAATCCGAGAATATTCCAGACCTGAATTTCACCGCTTACTAAGGCTCCTCCGTATCCCCAACCATTCAATAAGTCAGGGTGAACCATTAGCATTCCAAGTGTAGCACCCAGATAAGGATTTCCGCCAAACCGCTGTGTGGCAGAGAAACCGATTAAGATTGGAAGGAATACAAATGCTGCGTTGGCAAATGTATTAATTAGAGCTGCTAAATCTGCGAATCCCGGGTTAGCTTCGACAATGGATTGCCCTGCGATAAATAAGTCAGGTGCTGTGAGCAAGTTGTTAATCCCCATCAATAGACCGCCGGCAACAATTGCAGGAATAATAGGAACAAAAATATCAGAAAGCATTTTTACAAAGCGCTGAAGCGGATTCATTTTCTTCGAACCAGCATCTTTTACATCTTTCGTCGACATTTCAGTAAGTCCAGTTAGCTTTGAAAACTCTTTGTATACTTCATTAACAGTTCCCGCACCGATAATAATCTGGTATTGTCCTCCAGTTGAATATGTTCCCTTTACTGCATCCATCTCATCTAGTTTTGCTTGATCGACTTTATCTTCATCATGTAAAGCTAAGCGGAGCCGAGTCGCACAGTGTGCTGCAGCTGCCACATTTTCTTTCCCGCCGATTGCCTCCAATATTTCCTGGGATACTTCTTTATAATTCATAATGATCCTCCTTTTAAACGTTTATAAACGCTGACTTGGAACCGGTTCCGTTTGAATCCAAAAAAATATATGAATATATTAAGCAACGGAACCGGTTCCAGCATAAACCAAAAAAATATAATATCAACAAGTTGATTCACAGAAACCGGTTACATTTTAGAAGGGAAATATTTGGTAACCGATTTCATTTTGATTATAATCGGTGTAGTAAACGATTGTCAACGCTTTCTCTTTCAATAATTTTATATTTTGATAGAGATAATTTTGGTAATTCTTCCCCGTTAACAAGCTTTACGATACTTTTAGCTGCCATTTGTCCTGCTTCTTTGTAGTAAAATTTCGCTGTAGTTATGCCTGGGTGTATCATCTCTGTTACTTCATAACCTCCAAATCCAGTGATCGACAAGTCTTCTGGGATTTTTAAACCTCTTAAATAAGCTGCTTTCAAAGCACCAATCGCTATATTATCAGTTGCACATACGATAATAGAGGGAGTGAATTCCTCAATAATAGAGGGGACATTGATTAATGCATCTGTTATGCTGAAGCTTGTTTCATAATACCTTACTTCACAGTCTGATTTTTCATCTATCGCCCGCTGAAATCCTTTTTTTCGCATGACTCCTACAGCAATATCTTTTCCTGTTACGCCCAAAAAAGCAATCTTACGGTGACCTTTTTCCAGCACATGTTTTCCGAGATCATATGCTGCTTCATAATCATTGTGTATGATGCTGTGAATTGTTTCATGCTGCTGACCAACCAGTAAAACGGGCAAGTACAGCTCTTTGAAGGCCTCTAAATGGGCGTCTGTAACTTGGGATGGAAGCAAAATCATTCCCGCAACCTTTTGCTTAGCCAGTGTGTAAATATTTTCAATTTCCCGATCTAAATCCTGACCGGTATTTGAGATCAGCATTTGATAATTTAGTTCTCTTAATTGTTCATCAATGCCAATTAACGTATGAGAAGAAGCATACGAATCAAGTCTCGGTACGATGGTACCGATTATATTAGTTTTCTTTGCTTTTAAACTTTGAGCGAAGGCATTAGGAGCGTAGCTGGTTTCATTTATCACACGTTCGATTTTATTTTTCGTTGCCTCACTAACAGAACCATTATTTAGATAACGTGAAACTGTACTCTTAGCAACTCCGGCAAGCTTCGCGATATCAGTAATTGTAACCAAAGCATTCATCTCCGTCTTTATATGGATTTATTTATTATACACCAATATGTTTAGTAAATTAAGAGGTGAATATAGTTGATTATTTAAACATTAAATTTTACAACGTTATCATTGCAAATTTTAATGTAAACGCATTCACGTCCAAGTAGGAGGTGTAAAATATGGAAATTAGTAAAGAGGTTACATTTATACAATGATAAATAGAACTAACCATTAAGAGAGAAAAAATCCTTTCTTTTCTATTTAGCTCTCTTCCTAAATGGGTATAGCACTCCATCAACCCAATTACGAAACATTTCGTATACTTCCTGATTAGTTTTAACATTACCAAGAAATACACCCATAAGTTCATTATAATAGTATTCTTTATCACTAAATAACGCTTGAAACTCCTTATCATCTGCGAAATCATTAAAAAACAAGTCCATTGAACTGTCTTTTCTTACCCAAGCAATTGCTTCTATATATGGAGTGAACTCATATTTCCAATTATCTACATGAAGGTGATTACCAGTATAGTTTTCATCATTAAAATAATCTTGATTATTCATTGACTTACCCCCGAAAACTCAACTATTAGCAGAATTATACCATAGGACTTATTGTTCTAATCTGCTCCGATAGTTTAATAATCGAGTAGGGGGAAAATAAGTTTATTTTCGCCCCTCTCACAACACCGTACGTACGGTTCGCGTATACGGCGTT
>NZ_JAOPHO010000112.1:0-6893 GCF_033141925.1 Peribacillus sp. CSMR9 | reverse complement strand
TTTCCTTCTTATATTCGTTTTATCTTTGATACCTGTATTTTTACGTTCCCGCCTAATTCTACATACAATTTTCATTTACTTCATCCTAAAGTAATTTTTTTAGCATTTGATCACTAATATATGTAATATACTAATGGTCATAAGCATATTTTCTTTCTTGACCATTAATATTTAATATTGTTTTTTTCAGATATCCTCAAAGAAATCACCTTATGACAAAATAAAATAGATTCTCTACATTATTTATTTTATCATTCGGTTCTTCCGTTTAAGCCTTTCAGGCACTAAAAAGTGGTTAATACTTACATTAACCATTTTGTCTGTTTGTTTCTTGCTTTCTTATCCAATCTTTTAAGTCTGCTAACATCTTTTCATAAGTTGGAACTTGGTATTTAAAATCGGACCGACCATTCTTTATGGTTCGATCCAGAACTATATTTGAATCCGGAATAATTTCTACATCATTTTTCTCAAAGACTTCTGCAATCAATTTCAATAAGGATAACTTTGAGACTTTCTCCTCCGAGCCTAAATGATATAACCCAGTAATATTCTTCTGGATCATCGTGTCTATCGCTCTAGCCAATTCAAGTGTTGTTACACCATTCCAAAGCACTTTTTCATACCCTTTTATTTCACCTTTTTGTTTCATGAACCAAAGGAATAAACCAATTCCATCATTTTTTAGTTCTGGGCCTATTATGGAGGTCCGTATCGTCAAATGTTTTTCGCTAATAATTTCTCCTAAGTGTTTAGACTGACCATAAATCGTGGTACTGTCAGGAAAATCGTTCTCGGTATAATCTCCTTTTGTGCCTGAAAATACACAATCTGTACTGATATGAATCAATTTCCCATTATTGCGTTCGCTCAATTTGACAAGCTGATGGGGAAACACACTATTAACCTGAAAAGCGAGTTTCGTATTATCACTTGCATGATCATTTAATATCCCAATACAATTGATCGTAATGTCGGGTTTTACTTTATCCATAATTTCCTCTAGACTCGTTAAATCGGTTACATCCAGATATAAGCCCTTTTTATCATTCGGATCCCTTGACGTATAGGTTACCTGATATTTGGGGTCCCCTGTGAAATAATCTTTTATTACATGGCCTGCCATTCCTTGTCCACCAAGGACTAGTACCTTCATGTTAAATGAAGCCACCTTTCTTTAACATTTCCTTAATCTGGGCTTTACCCATTAGTCCTGTGCCAGAGTTATAATCTTCTAAACTAACAGACTGGTATTTAGAGTAATGTTCCTTTATGCCCTCTATGTGAATGGCTGGCAGTATTACATAATATTCTTCATCATAGGCAATTGCCGTCGTGCTTTCATATTCTGAAAGTAAGATCTCATGGAGTTTTTCACCAGGACGGATACCTAGGACTTCCACATCAACATTTCCTTTATTGGACGCTTGTATTAAAACTTCAGCGAGGTCAATAATTTTACAGGATGGCATTTTCATCACGAATATTTCTCCGCCAATGCTTTCAAAGGTTGCCTTAAATACCAATTTAATCGCTTCTTCAATGGTTAAAAAGAACCTTGTCATATTTAAATCCGTGATACCTATTTTTCCCTTTTCTTTGATTTGCTTTTTGAATACGTGGATGACACTTCCGTTCGTTCCCAAAACATTTCCGCCGCGGATACATACAAATCTAGTTTTCGTGTTTAATGTATTAGCGTGTATGATCAACCTTTCGGCCATTGCTTTTGATAAACCATAAAAATTGGATGGATTCGAAGCCTTGTCTGTAGAAATGTTCACAACTGAATGCACATTACAGCTTATAGCTGCTTCTATAACATTCTGTGTACCAATTACGTTCGTCTTTAATGCTTCTATGGGTTGATCTTCACATACAGGAACATGCTTTAATGCGGCCAAATGAAAGATATAATCAACGCCTTGGCATGCTTCCAATAACGCATCCTTCTCTTTTATGTCTCCGATAATGAAATGCAATTTCGGATTGTTATCAAACTCTTGTTTCATTGTGAATTGATTAGACTCATTCCTTGAAAAAATCCGTATTTCACTCGGTTCAAAATCCAGTAGTTGCCTTACCAATTCATATCCCCATGAGCCTGTACCGCCTGTTACCAAGATTGTTCGATTCTTAATCAATTTCATGGCCTCCCAATATTATTTTAAGCACTTTATCCGAAACATTTTTATGGTCGTAGCCTTCTGGAATTGTCCAGTTTTTTTGCTGGTTAACCATAATCTTTACACAATTGACGATTTGTTTAGCATTAATTCCCGATAACATATTGCTGCCCGACTCAATGGTTTCTGGCCTTTCCGTTGTTTTTCGTATCGTCACGGTCGGTACATGGAACAAGCAGCATTCCTCTTGAACGGTGCCACTATCGGTCAGCACACAAAAAGCACTTTTTTCAAGCTTTACGAAGTCAAAGAAACCAAATGGCTCATGGAATTCAATTAATGGGTGCACTTCTAATTTGTGGCTGAGTTCTATGCGGGATTTTGTCCGGGGATGTAAACTGCATACGATTCTTTTTTGATAGGTTTCGGCGACCATATTAATGCCCTTCATAATTTCGATCAATCGATCTTCATAGTCAACATTTTCGGCACGATGGGCGGTTACGAGGAAATAATCCTCCTTATCCAGATTCAATTTGTCCAAAATTACACTTTGCTCAATCTCATTGTTGTAATGGTTCAAAACTTCGAAAATGGGGTTCCCCGATAAATAGATTCTTTTACTGGGAATACCTTCATTCAAAAGATTCACTTTACTTTGAGGAGTATAAGGTAAATTCAAGCTTGAAACAGCATCAATGATCCGGCGATTTTTCTCTTCAGGCACTTCCAGGTCAAAGCAACGGTTGCCTGCTTCCATATGAATGACCGGGATGCCCAGTCTTTCTGCTAAGATGGAGCTGAGCCCGGAGTTCGTATCCCCCAACACTAGTACTTTGTCTGGTTTTTCATTTAATAGGATGGTCTCTAAATTCTTAAAAATGGCCGCTAACTGTTCGCCGAGGGATTTCTGTTGACTCAGCAAGACATAATCAGGTTTCCTTACCTGTAACTGCTGGAAGAATATTTCGCTTAAGGATGTAGTGAAATTTTGTCCAGTGTGCACTAGAATATGTGAATCGGCATACTGATCCAACTTCTTTATAATAAGACTTAATCTGATGATTTCAGGTCGGGTCCCTAAAATGGTCATTACTTTCACGATTTTCACTCCTTACTCTTTTCTGGTTTATGGCCTCTCCGTCTACCCTTTATTGTATGCACAGCCAATCCTATTGATATAGGCGAACCTATTAGATTTCGCCTTAATTTGAACGTCTAACCGACTAAACACCCCCTCGCAACCTAGAGTGTAAATGACTAAACGGAATTTCTATTTTTCTTTTTTGGGAAAATTTTAATAATGGCAAAGTTTCTAACATTTTTCGATTTCTTCATTAAAAGTGAGCTGTAATTTGTTGGATTCCTTTTGTAATATCAATTTAATATTGTGTTTTATCGAAATCATGATTGATTGAATTCCATTCTATTAAAAAAGCTATATATCCTCGTAAGGACATATAGCTTTTTATCATTTTTGGTATTGTAATTGATGCAGATTGGAAAAAATGCCCCCCTGTTTAAGTAAGTCATCATGACCGCCTTCTTCAACAATTCCTCCTTCAGTAACAACTACGATTTTGTCAGCATTACGAATGGTTGCCAATCGGTGTGCGATGATTAACGTAGTTCTGTTTTCGGCAAGTTCAGTAAGGGCCTGCTGAATTATTCGTTCCGTCTCAGTATCGAGTGCAGAGGTTGCCTCATCGAGAATTAATATTGGCGGATTCTTCAAAAACATCCTTGCTATTGCAATTCGTTGTTTCTGTCCCCCCGATAATTTCAAACCACGTTCACCTATTTGAGTCTCATAGCCTTTTGGAAGTCCTTCAATGAAAGTCTCTAAATGGGCCTTCCTTGCGGCTTCCATAATTTGTTCATCTGATGCATTTAGCATTCCGTACGCAATGTTTTCTTTAACAGTTCCTGTAAATAGGAAAACATCTTGCTGGACAATGCCAATTTGTGACCGCAATGACTTTTTCAGCATCTCACGAATATCAATTCCATCAATGGAAATCGAACCGGCATTTACATCATAAAATCGTGGGATTAATGAACATATTGTAGTTTTCCCTGCTCCAGATGGCCCGACAAAAGCGACGGTATCACCCGCTTTAATAGTAAGATCAATACCTTTTAAAACGGATTTTTTGTCTTCATAGTTGAAAGAAACGCCTTTAAAGGAAATATCACCCAAAAGGGAAGAAACCGCTATTGCATCCTTTTTATCCACGACATCAGGTGCGACATCAAGAAGTTCCGTAAAACGCTTAAAGCCGGCCATCCCTTTTGGATAGAGTTCCATCAACGCACTGATTTTGTCGATTGGCTTAAATAATACGTTTACATATAAAACGAATGCAACCAGTTCACCATAAGAGAGCTGCCCATGAAAAGTTAGCCAAGCTCCCATCACCAACACGGCAAGGGTCATAAACCTCGTCATCATGTAAATGCCTGATAAGCTAAAGGACATTACCTTATATCCAAGAAGTTTCGCTTTACGGAATCTGCGATTATTAGTAGAAAATCTATTCATTTCATATGTTTCATTAGTAAAGGATTGGACAACCCTCACTCCTGAGACGCTATCTTCTACACGGGCATTTACATCAGCAACTTCCGTATACATTTTTCTCCAGGCTTTATTCATCTTTAAATTACTAATGACAATCAATAAAACGAGGAACGGTAATATACATACGGATATGAGTGCCAGTTTCACATTTATTGTCAGCATAATCCAAAATGCACCTATAAAAGTCATGAAGGCGATGAATAAATCTTCGGGACCATGGTGAGCAAGTTCACCAATATCGAACAGATCATTGGTTATACGGCTCATGATATGGC
Organism: Peribacillus sp. CSMR9; assembly: GCF_033141925.1. NCBI lineage: Bacteria > Bacillati > Bacillota > Bacilli > Caryophanales > Bacillaceae > Peribacillus > Peribacillus sp. CSMR9. The sequence goes on along the minus strand of NZ_JAOPHO010000112.1, from coordinate 1,911 downwards.
CGGTTTTCGTGTTATCAAAAAAACGAAAAGATTGTTTTTGCACATGTTCAAATAATTCTTCACGCATATCAGTCTCAATATTGATACCCAATTTGTGACCCCAATACCCTACGATGAACTGTAAGAAGGTACTAATGATATAGAGAAGGAACAAACCGGCACTTACTGAAACAATTGCAGACCAATTATCGCCAGGCAGCAGTGTATCGATAAACCACTGAACTGCGAGCGGAAATGCAAGTTCAAGTACCGCAACGACCACTGCACTGAAGAAGTCAATAATGAATAACCGCTTATGCGGCAGGTAATATGTAGAAAGCGTCGAATCATCAAATTTTTCTCCTTTTTAACATATATTAAGGAGTATAATTCTATATTCAATAATCAGCAAGCATTTCAGAACCTACATATTCATATTATGGTAAAATCATCTATATAAAACAGCCCAACCCGGCTCTTTCAATCTATTAAATGAAGGAGTGAATCCAGTGTAAATAAAAAACCATTCTAATTATCAATGGACTTTATTCTCGTAAAAGGATGGTACTCATGAAAAACAAATCGTTTCGATGCCTTTGGATCAGTCAGGCGTTTGCAAATCTAGGGGATATATTTTATGTAGTCGGGTTGATTTCACTATTATATACCTTAACGGGATCGGCCTTTTATTTGAGTCTGCTCCCTTTCACTACAACGATTTTTCGGTTTATCAGTAGTCTGCTTGCCCCCCTTGTCATCGACAGGTTTCCTTTAAAAGGAATCCTTGTACAATCTCAATGGTGGAAGACTATCTTACTCGTTGTCTTAGGAATCTATATAACAAATTTCAATCATGGTTTTGCTGTTGCCGTCATATTCTTCATTGCCATGATTTCATTATTGGATGGAGTCGCTGCCCCGGTTAGCGCAGCTTTGGTTCCTCAATTAGTTCCAAAAGAAGAACGGATGAAGGCGAATGGTTTCTTGAATATGATCACCCAGACCATCTTTGTAGCAGGATGGCCTCTCGGTTCCGTCTTATTAATAAGTACCAACAGCAGTATCATTATCTGGCTTACGGTCATACTGTTTGCCGTTTCAACCCTCTATACAGTAAAAATTGAAGTCTCAGAACAAACAACGAACACCGTTCGTCCGTCAAACCGGGATTCGATTAAATCCGGATGGATAGCGATTCGCCATCTCCCAACTATCCGTACACTCATTTCCATTGATTTTATCACAACGTTAGCTTCAAGCGTTTGGGTAGCTGCCGTTATTTATGTATATGTTGATGAGAACTTGCAATTAGGTGAGGAGTGGTGGGGATACATTAACACAAGCTACTTTATCGGCATGATTTTCAGTGGATTGATCGTCATCCGTTTTGCCAAGTTACTAGAAAAACATATTGGATTCTTCATCATTTTCGGACTATTTCTCAGTGCAATGCTGATCCTGCTTTTTGGATCTACCAGTATTCCAGCATTCGCATTGCTGCTGGCATGTCTGTATGGTCTCCCTGAACAAATCCGGGAAGTGATTTACACCAAGCTATTCCAAGACCATGCTTCGGAAAAGACGCTTGCGAAAATTTATGCAGTTTGGGGAGCGGTCATCAATCTTACATTTGCCGGTTCTGTCTTGCTGTTAGGCTATATAACAGAAACATATAGTGTCGAAACAACGTTCCGATTTTCTTCCACCCTGATTTTCCTCGCCTTTCTTTATGCTATTTTTAAAAGGAAGGACCTACAAAGGGGAAAATGTGATCAATCACTGTCAAGTCAGTCATCTAATATTCCTAGATGATGCATTTCTTTCGATTCAACATAAAAAAGGAACCTTGGTTTTCCGAGGGCACTGAAAAAGTCCCTTCGGGCCAATAGAGGTAGATTTTCTCAGTTTATTCTGAGGAAATCTACCTTTTTT
>NZ_JAOPHO010000111.1:0-7044 GCF_033141925.1 Peribacillus sp. CSMR9 | reverse complement strand
CTGAACCGCCGTATACCGAACGGTACGTACGGTGGTGTGAGAGGTCGGAGGCTAGGCGCCTCCTCCTACTCGATTATGGAACTAAAGGGGCAGTTTAGTTGAATAAAGGGAAAAAAGAATGCAATAGTTTTCATTTTACTTAAAAGCTGTAAGTTTTTATAACTAAGCACTTTATATTACATAAATAAAAGACATGGCTGTAGGCTATTTTTCATATAATATTTTTGGGGTGGAAAAAATGGCAAGAGCAAGCTACCGAAGTTCAGACGTTGACTTAATGGCAAGGATGATGAGAGCAGAAGCCGAAGGAGAAGGACAACAAGGAATGTTATATGTTGGAAATGTAATTGTAAATCGTCTTGTAGCTAATTGTTTAGACTTTAAAGGTTTAAGAACAATTCCACAAGTCATTTATCATGTACAAGGAGGAAATTATTCTTTTGAAGCTGTTCAAAAAGGGAATGTATTTTATCAAAGAGCGAGAGGTATTGAAAGAAGATTAGCAGAACAGAATTTGAAGTACTGGAGACAGCATCCGGCTAGATATGCTCTTTGGTATTTTAATCCACATGCTCCATGCCCTCCAACATGGTATGATCAACCTCAAACTGGTCAATTTAAAGAACATTGTTTTTATGAACCAAAACCTGCAACATGTGATAGTGTTTATAGAGGTTAAGCTTACTCTTTGAGTAAGCTTTTTTTCATATTTAAAATATTTATACAATATAAAACTTTTAGTAATAGTTTTTATCTAAAAAAGTAAGATTGTGAATTATTGTACTTAAGCTAACGAGTGCGTTAGCTGATTAAGGAACACAAAAAAAATGATCGATTTTTTTAAAAAGAATAATCCAATTAAAGAGAATAAGGGCATGTGTTGATTAATCTTTTTTCAAAACATGCCCTTTCAATTTATTCATTTATCAAGGTTGTTTGTATTAATTTGATCAAACTTCGTGGTGATCCCATGATCCATTCTTTTTTTTATTTTTGCTCTATATAAATTAATCGCTCCCAAAGCTACAGTTATTCCGGCCCAATATAGGGCTTGTTGATAACTGTTCAATAGATTAACGACTAATCCGAATAAAGAGGGTGCTATGACAATGAATAATTGATTTAATGTCAATGCTGAACTCACCGTTAAACCTATAAAACGGGAATCCGATTGCTCTGTGATACAAGCAATAAAAATGGAATACCAACCAATGGCTACAAAGCCCAAAAGAAAACAAAATAATAGCATCAAGATTTCCATTTCAACAGTCATGATGAGCGGCAGCATCACTGTAAGAATTACGGTAACAGCCATCACAATAAGCAATAATCTTTCCCTTTGACCTTCAAAGAATTGATCACTCGCCCAGGCGATGACTACCCGTCCAACCATACCACCTATTAAAACGACGCTTAAATATTTTCCTGCCTCTGTTAATGGATAGCCCCCTTCATTGTGCAAATAACTCATAAAATGCGCAATGATAATCATCTGTAATGACATCATCACAACACCTACTATATACATCGGATATAACTCCTTATTATTTTTGATGACACTCATTTTCTCCTTGAACCCGACCGGGGTTGATCCCGTTTCACTCGTTCTTTCTGGTTCGTTATATAATAATAGGAAGAGCAGCCCTCCCATTATTGCTACGATCCCTTGTACTACATGAACTGATGACAAATTGAAATGATAATATGTATAGGGTAAAACTGCAGAGGCTAAAGATCCTCCAAGCGGTATTCCCGTCTGTCTTATCCCTAGAGCCAGCCCTCTATGTTCGTTTGGAAACCATTTTACGATGGCCGTGCTTCCACCGGTTTGAGCACTTCCGTACCATATACCGACCAACAATAATAAAAGCAGCAATACAATATAATCATTAACAAAAACCAGCGTTAAAGCTGAGAGCCCCAATAAAATGGTCCCCCACCCGATAATGTGTTTTTCCCCTTTTTTATCCATCAAGTAACCGAATGCCAGCATTGAAAACATCGGCCCAATATTGACCGCTGAAACAATGAAGCCTGTTTGAAGCGGTGTTAAATTCCATTCAATTTGATAAAATGCAGCGATGGGTCCCATGCCATATGTCACAAAAGTTGCTGCAGTTTGGGATAACGTGGCCACCAATACGATTAACCATTTATAATATGTATGCATTAATGCTCCCCCTATGTTTGATGTATCGTTCAATAAGAATTCGGTGGGATATATTCTTATTATTAGCTTCTAACATTATCTAGTCTCCCTTACTTATAAGCTAACTAGAGTTTACTCTGCCTGCCCAGAAGCGTAAAATGGAGGAAAATGATAGGGTTCATAAATTTTTTTTATAGGGTGTGCCAACTATATGAACATCAAAGAAATAGCATTGAAAATTGAAATATTAAATCGTCAAAATTTAAGTAAGTCTGCAGAAATCACGAACTATACTCAATCCGCCCTTACGGCTAAAGTGAAAAAAATAGAGTCGGAAATTGGCAAACTTGTTTTTAATCGCACGCCCCAAGGATTGAAAATCACTAGTGTAGGATTACAGTATAAAAACTATCTTCAACTTATTGCCAAAGAGTACGAAGAATTTTTACAAAACATTGGTTCCTTTCAAACTAACGCTAAAGTGGATTTTGGCGCATCACATACAACCTTGAAAATCTATGGTGCCCACATCGCGAACACTTTGAATATGAACGACATTCAAATGGATGTGGATTTCGCTGTAGATTCCAGTAATGCCATAAACCAAAAAGTGCACAATTCCGAATTAGATTGTGCACTCATTAGTGAACCTATTAAGAAATATCCAGACTTAACTTATGACATCGTTGCAACTGAAACATTCGAGATCATTTCAAGTAAGGACCATATCATCAATTTTGATTGGAAAACACCTATTACATTGCTCGTATTGAGTATAGGTTGTATGTATACAAGAGCTGTGACCGAATGGCTTAAGAATAATCAAATACCATATAAATTAAAGGAAATAAAATCAATCAGCAGTATCCAAGATTTTTTGCAAATCAGCAATACCATTGCAGTATTGAATACTAAGCTTATAGACTTATATAACTATACAAACATTCACTACTACAATTTAAGCTTTAACAATGTCATTAATACCGTTTTCGTTTTTAAGATGAACGACGGCGAACAGAACAATATCGTACAATTAAAAAATGTTCTGAAGACGATTGGTTAATTAAAAAGGGGTACCGTATAAAACAAAGAGTTAGACCGTATTTTGAATCTTACGGTGAGGGAATAGAAGAAGAGTATTTGGAAATGGGATTGCTACGATTAGAGGAGGTATGTAAAACAATTACAAGAAAAGCCAGTGAAGGTGACATTGCTTTTCAAAAGATGATAGATGAAGGGCGAAGGGCATCTTGAACATTACCAAAACGATATTAAATTCATTTGTGAACATGGAAAAGAGTGGATTTAATGGGGAGTTTTTGTTGTGCTAACGGTTGCTATACTTCAATAAGCCAGGTTGTTTTCTTTTGAAACTAAAAGGACAATTTGGTTAAAAGAGGAAATATTTTGAACTGTCGAGAAATAAAGACCGTAAAGAACAAAGATGAATGAGGTGTTTTTTATAGATAAGATACCTGTTAAAACTATAAAGAAGATAGAAGAGGACATTGAAAAAAATGATTTAGGGAAAGCACGGGATAGACTACACGGGTTAATTTCAACCTTTCCTAATGAATTAGACCTCCGTAGAAAGTTGGGGGACATATATATTGCATTAAAATACCCTTCAATGGCTGGTCGATACTGGTATTTAGAAAAGAATAAGTCACCAGAAATGGTAAAAGCGTGTATTCAATTCGAAAAATCTATGGGGAACGATCCTATCAGAATAGGAAGAGCTATAAAATTTAAAGGTGATAGTGAAGTTTTAAAAAGACTGCAATTAGACCAGGTAATTTCCCCTATACAAAATAAAGTTAAAGAAAATTTGCTGGAAGAACCTGAAGATCCATTCAAAGATAAGCTAGTTATTTTTGGTTGCTTCTCAATAATAATATTAACAATTATCTTTGCATTAATCGGAGTTTACGCACTCTTTAACTGGATTTTTTGATCCAGAATCTTGCCTAGTTTATCTCCAGCTTTCTTCCTTTTTATTATTAGGGGAAAAGACGTTTTTTCGAAAAAAGGAAATATCAATCTCATGAACTTCTTTTAAAAAGACTTCAAGTTTCTTTCCTGCTTATAATAATACTCGAAGGTGAGTGAACATGAAAAATGGAATAAAAACAAAAATGATAAAAATACTCAGTGGAAACAGGGAAACTAGATTAATCGTTCAAGTTGCAGATACTCAAAGAAAAAGAGAAAAGGGCTTAATGTTTGTTGGAAAATTACCCGAAAATGAGGGGATGTTATTTGTGTTTTCAGAAAAAATATATGGTGGCTTTTGGATGAAAAACACATTAATTCCTTTATCTATTGCTTTTCTTGATTCAGATGGGGAAATTTTAAAAATACTTGATATGGAACCTTGTATAGAGGATAAATGCCCTACCTATGACCCAGAACTTTCTTATCATTATGCAATTGAAGTGAATCTTGGATGGTTTGAAAAGAATCAAATCAAAGAAGGGGATTATGTAAAGTTTGATTGAATTTATCTCACCTAACTCCTAGTCCATAAAGGTGAGGTGATTTTTTTGTGGATATTTATGTTAATGTCACTGAAAAGACTGGTGAAGAAATGTACTTAAACTAACAGGTGCATAGCTGAAGATCGGAGCTGTCTTTAAGGCAGTTTTTTTATTTAAGGAGTTTTGCCTATGAAATTCATTATTTCTTGAGGCAATTAATTCAGAAGAAACTAACAAACACTTAGATGATTTTAAGAAAATTGCTGCTATTATAAAGTTTTCATGTCTGTTTCTGAAATAGAAAAGTATTGGAAAATTGATGATATGTACAAGGTGCTTTACTTCAATAAGGAAGATTGCTGAGACAGCCTTTCTTATGGGACTAAAGGGGGGGTTAATAGTATAATGGCATGTTTTGATTGATCTTTTTCAAAACAAGCCCTTTTTATTTGTTCATTTATCAATAGGTCTTGTATTAATATGATTAAACTTTGTTTCAAAGCTGCACCTATGTTGGAAGGGCAATTTTTATTCGTAACAGGATTAATAATTTATTCTTATAACTTTATAGTAATTCAATAATTTACTTTTTTTTGAAAAAATGATACAGTATTTTCTATATTTACAAATATTTTTACGAGGGAGGTTTTGTATGGAATAAGCCGGAACAATTTTTAAAAGCTATTTCTTCTTTCTCATTCAATAGTCAAAAGAGAAAGTTTATTCTATTTATTGAAATATTGTGTGATTGCTATTAATCTTTCGTTCAGGGAGGGCAACCTATGAAAAAGTTTTTTGCTTTTCAAGTGTTAATTGCATTGTTTATTGGGGCACTTATCGGACATTTTTTTCCTGAACTTGGCCAATCCTTAAGACCGATTGGGGACGCTTTTATTCATCTCATTAAAATGATTGTTGTGCCTATTGTTTTCACAACTATTGTCATTGGTTCATCAGGCGACGGAAACATGAAAAAAATGGGTTCATTAGGACTTAAAACAATTATTTGGTTCGAATTTATTACCACCCTGATTCTAGGTATTGGTCTTTTACTTGTTAACATCTTAAAGCCTGGTGCTGGGCTTAATTTGTCCCATCTTGCCCAGAAAGATATCACACAATTGAATGAAAGCGTTACCAAAGTTGTCGATTTTAAAACGATGCTTGTTAACATCATTCCAAGCAACATTGTTGATGCGATGGCAAAAAGTGATTTATTAGCTGTTATATTCTTCGCTATTCTATTTGGTGCAGCTGCTGGAGCAATTGGCAAAAAGTCAGAGCCGGCAATGAAGTTTATGGAATCAGTTGCAAATATCATGTTTAAACTGACACAAATGGTCATGGTAACAGCACCGATTGGTGTACTCTCTCTCATGGCAGCCTCTGTTGGACAGTATGGTATCGCTCTTTTAATCCCTATGGCAAAGTTGATAGGGGTTGTGTATCTAGGGCTTGCTATTGTTATTTTCGGACTGTTTCCAATAATTGCTTGGTTCTTGAAGATTTCTTACTTTAAAGTGTTTCGAATGGTATGGGATTTGTTCCTCATCGCATTTTCCACCACAAGTACGGAAACCATTCTGCCTCAGTTAATGGATCGAATGGAAGCATACGGTTGTTCGAAACGTGTTGTTTCGTTCGTTATTCCTTCTGGGCTATCACTGAATTGTGATGGTTCGACATTGTACCTTTCTGTTTGCTCTATTTTCTTAGCACAAGCATATGGCATCCCGATGGATTTTGGCCAACAATTGATTGTAATGGGGGTTCTTGTTGCAACCTCAAAAGGAATTGCTGCTGTTCCATCCGGTTCGCTGGTTGTCCTTTTAGCCACCGCCTCAGCGGTAGGGCTTCCTGCAGAAGGCGTCGCAATTATAGCAGGCATTGACCGTGTGCTGGATATGGCACGCACCGCTTGTAATACTCCTGGACATGTTCTCGCTTGTATTGTGGTTTCGAAGTGGGAAAAAGAGTTCCGTCAGGAGGGATGGAATAAAGTTCAAACCGAACAGTCAAGCATTCAGGCATAAGATTAAGATAAAGGAGCATATATGTTTTGTTGTTCCCCGTCAAATGTTGAGGTGATGGTCTTCGGACCTCACCCTTTTTCAATGTGAATCCTCATCCTTTAAACTTTTGGGCAAATAAAACCATTTCTAAAAAAGCATTCAATACTCCTTAAACAAAAGGCATTCCCTTTAAGTGCTTTGCTCGATCTGAACATGGCTTGAAATTAATGGTTATGGGACTGAAGGAATTGGTTGAAACTGGACAAGTTAGCTATAAAGGCTAATGTCATTAGTGCAATCCAGAATTGAGTCAATGCTCTCCAAATAAACTGGAGGGCTTTTTTTCTTAGTCAACCATTATTGGTCTTGTTTATTGATACGCCGGGTATGTTTTTTTATTTGGACA
>NZ_JAOPHO010000110.1:0-7256 GCF_033141925.1 Peribacillus sp. CSMR9 | reverse complement strand
TCTTTTTGGTCATCATTGGGATTGTAAGCATCTTTAATAATAACAATGAACCAACAGAGAAAATGACCCAAGATGAAACCAATTTTCTTGTACATAACGATATTTGACCAAATGGCATTTTAACCAGGAGACGTCCATATACTATTTTTAAAGGAGGAAGGAAAATGGTGTATAGACCTACCGTAAGATACCCGGACGTTTATAAAAATTATATAGAGAATGTGTATAAAGCGACCGATCTAGATCGTAATCAAATTTTCCGTTTGGCCTTATTTGTTGCCGCACATTCAAATGAGTATAAAAGTATCCTCCAAAAACATAAAATTGCTGACGTCCCTCTCCCCTGCCCGGATTGGGGGCGGGATGAAGAAGGTTGCTGGAAAGATCAAAACTATATTAAAAAACAGAATCTAGCCCCATTCAAAATCACTGAACAGGGTGGAATTAAGATTATTTTGGGCTAATTATTTCTTTTTAGATTCATTTGTGCTCTTTACGTAATGTAGCGTGGATGCCTTATTAGCAAGCTTTTCAGCCAGTTCTTTTGAAATATCTTTACTCATTTCGTATCACCTCACTTAAAAAAAGCCTTGCCACAATCCCTAGCAAATATACCTCCCTCCACTCTTGGCATAGCGTAACGATGTAACCAACTGACCAACCAACCCAAAGAAAAAGACGATTTTGAAAGGGGAATAGCAAATGGGAAAGGTTAACCATTTGAATCCAGTTCTCTCTACTTCTAAAAAGAAAATACTTGAACCACAAAAAAGGAAAGTTCGTTCGGATAAGCTACATGATATAAAAATCCCCATAGCCGAACCCGTGGACATGATATTAAGACGAGAATCCCGACGATACTGGAATGGCTCTAAAACAGCCTTGGGAACGGAAATACTGTTATTTGGACTTGAAAAGGTGCTCGTATATCCTGACGTCACCTATACAGACCAGCCTTACACGGTTCATTGCAAAGTAGATCATGAAACTTATCAAAAGATAGGCGATTATGCGGCCGTTTGGAAATGTAGCGTTCGAAAAGCAGCTCATCGAATATTTGTAGAAGCATACAAAAAAAAACAACTAGGGGGCGTAACCGATGGGGAAATATAGCCAAGCCAATCTTATAGATGAAGAACTATCTTTGATCGGATCATCAAACTTTATCGGAAAGCTTCTCCATAAAGTAAATAAATCTTCAACCGTCTTACTGAGTATAGACGTCCCCTTAAATCTATTTCTAAGAGCAGAAATTTTCTGTGAAGATATTCAAGACCTATCAGACATGCATTTCGAACAAAACGACTTAATGAATCTTTTATATAATGACTTCTTACTTTTTGCGAAAAAGCATCCAGACTCAAAGGCTTTATTCCGGTTGATCACCTCATTGGATCATTATGCTGGTAAAAATTCAAGACTTGAAAAGTCTGGGGAATCCGCTTTCAAATTAATCCATATAGATAAGAATCAAGAAATGAAAACCTTGAATTTGAGCATGAGAAGGAAATTTGCCTTACGTGGAGAGGTGTTGCTTGCTGATATGGAGGAAGTTCAGCCTGGACATAGCTACACACTAGAAAAAGTATTTGAGCTTCTTTATATAGACTTTATTGATAAATTTCGAAAAGGTAATCATGAGGGTGTCGTAGAAAATATCCTACGTTTGCTTGATGAAGAAATCGATTAGAAAGTACACGAAAAGCTAATCTTTTAAGGAACACATTTGAAAGGGAAAATCCATTAACCTCAGTCTAAATCACAAATTATGAACATAGGCATTCACAATACAGTTTGCAAAAATAAATGAGCTTGTAGAAGTTTCTTCAAGCTCATTACCTATACTTTTCGTTGTTCAACTATCGCTACCTTCGTTAACCATCAACTTCTCTTCTAGTGCATACCATAAACGGACTATTCATCAAACAATGCTTTCATCAATTATTACTCCAAAATAATCTGATAACTAAACTGCGGAACAAGTCCTATCTATTTTTAGTTTTTGTAGCAACATTTGACCTGGCCGGTGGATAGTTTTCTTTTTTTCGGACTGTAACACTCACAGTTTTTGTCTGATGTGTAACATAAGCCCTTTGAGGGAATATTATATTTCGAGCAAGGTAACTTAGTCACCAATAGCATACCACCAGCGATCCTTGCTCTCTGCTTCATTTTAATTACAAAATTTTTTATGTCCTCAATCTTTTTTGCTACAAACGTTCTTTTGCTTCTCGAAATAACTGATCATTCATCACCCTACAATATTTATGTCAGTGCAACTAGATGCATTTATTTTTAATAATTGAGATGATGCTCCGCATGATATGTTAGGGAAATCTTCAAAAAAAATAAGCACCGTTTAGATGCTTATTTTGCGTTTAACCACTCTTTCATTTTATCTAAACTGACTGTATACGGACGTTTAATTAAATTCCTTTCATAACGGGACAAGGTACTATGGGAAATTCCCATTTCCTTAGCAGCCTCTAAAATACTTAATCCTCGATCGGTTCTTTCCTTATTAATCGTCTCAGGGGAAACCTGTTTTTCTTCAACCATCTCCCTGGTTGCACCAGTCTCCCTGTCCGTCATACCCTTCAACATAGTTAATAAATTCTCTGTATCATAGTCCTGATCCTCAATCAATAATAAGTCCTGGTTATCTCCCATTCCCGTGATTTCATAAGGTGGGATGATTTGGACACGAGCCTTTAACCAGGTGTTAGCGAACCAATTTCTCTCCTGTTCTATTTGCTTCTCAAGGTTATTTTCCTTATAGCTCCACCCTTTAATTATTCCATCCTGCTGTAGGGTATCCAATATTTCTTCAAATTGTTCTTTAATCCTTGAACCATATCTAGGGTTCACGTCCAAATCCATAACTTTTAAAAGTCCTTTATCTCCCCCAATATGATAAGCCCTAAGATAATCCGCACTCTTCTGTCGAATTCTCCATTGCCAGGATAGGTACCTGGATAACCGTTTATGGTACTTTTGCTTAATTGGATGATATTCGAGAGTCTTTAATGCAAGAAGCCCACTGCTCCTTTGAGAACCGTACAAGAAATTGGCAAGCAATTCCCCCGGACGAATGCTACATTCATAAATACCAATCGGGTTATCCCCCCGGTAGGCTACCGTCACGCTATCCACCAAAAACAAGGGATTGAACTGCACTTGTCCAATTTCTTCAAAATCTCCCTGATCCTCATTGATGAACCTCAAATTCTCTTTTTCAATTCTGATCCATATCGTTGTGAGTGCGGCCAACCTTTTCATGATATCATCGCGCTCTTTTTTTCGATAAGACATTTGATAGCCGTCTAAATCTTCCTTCCGACCTTGCAATCTTCTTAGATTCAAAGCATCATCCGTATGGAAATGAATCATTTGGTCCTTATGAGTAGCTTGCTGCATCCAAAGAATCGAGACGATATCAAAAATATCTGCGGTTAAGTCATCCATCGAAGTAATGGCTTGAGAAGTGAGGTTTTTCCATTGTTCGATGGCTACATTTGATTTTATCATCAGATAATCATTTTCTGCCCTCACTTCTGCCGTCGCCTCTAACGCCCTTTCTGCAATTCTTGCAGTAGGAATCTCAGTAGCAATGTCGAATTCATTTTTACTGATAGTCTCCCTTAATTTGTGAAATAATAAGGCCGAACCGGACTCGGCAAAATTTTGATTCAACAAGGCATTTATCACTTCTCTGTTGTTAGACTTTGGGGAATGGGATAAATTCTCTTCTCCCACTGTCTGTATATATGGAAGTACAAAATTTCTAATTTCTTCTATGTAATCATCGACCCATTGTTCCATATTCTCGAATTTCAATCCATAATCTTTCACTAAGCTATCCAAAATAACAAAAAATGCTTTTAATGTTTGGCTAGGCTGGTAATCATCTTGACCCGACATAAGATGATTGATATCCATTTTCCATTCGACATAGATTTGAGGATAATCTGGAAAAATCGTTTTCATGACATTCAAAAATTTTGTTTGCAGGGTTTGTAGCATTATTCTTTAACCCACCCTTCTTTTGACTCTATGTCTTCAAATGAGTACTGTTGGACGTAATTTTGAAAAACAACTGTTTCCAAAATACCCAAATCATGTAGAATGCTAATTGACCCAAAAGAAAGAAACTGAACTATCGGTTTTTTCTCAAGGATGGCATTTTTCAACTGTTGGACGTCCTTTTCATAATAAAGGATATAATTTCCTGTCTGTTCCTTGATGTCCTTAGGGGAATAGCTGGTATCTTTAAAAGGTTGATTATACGTACATTCATAGACCATCTCACCTTTTATATAATAAGTACTGACACCAAGATCTTTCCCAGCCTTATAAAATTCGATTTGTTTTCGAAACCAAATGGGACCACTATATAAATGGACCACTGGTTTAGGAAGCACGCCACGCAGTTGATATGTTGAAACCTTTCTCCGATCCCATCCGAGAATTTCCCCCACCTCTTTAACTCCTACTAAAAAATCCATAGCTGCTCCCCTTTTAATCTAGTAATATGGTAATTATGAGTGAGAAGTGTTGCTTTTGTCAACACATCGGTTTAAAGTGCAACTTCTGTTATTTTGACGTTTGCTTTCACAATGTGCACCATAACACTTGTTCTCTGCAGCACCCTAGCTCTATTGCTTATTTAAATTCCAGACTAGCTCTTGACTATCTTGTTTTAAATCTGACGTTTCCTCTCACAATATGCACAAGTCTCTTTGTATGGTTTTCTTGTGTTTATTTTCACCAAACCTGGTGTGAATTTAATTCCTTCTGTTCAAATAAAAGGGAAGATAACGCTTACTCACACACATTTTTGTGCAAGTTTTTATAATACTTGTTCTATTATAGATGGGCTTTTTCATAAAAATATTGTTATACAGCGATTCTTTCAACCCTATAATCATCAATACGATGACGTTTCCTTTCACAATGCGCACACCATTATATGGGATTGCAACTTCCCCTTCTTTTGGACGTTTGCTCTCACAATGTGCACACAAAGATAAGGGATGCAGGTTTATCTCACGTTAACAACATCCCATAAGCTCGACGCACTCTTGCACAACTCACTCATCCATCATAAGCTGTGCAACTTTTTCTCATTTGACGTTTCCTTTCACAATGTGCACAATGCCCTATATTTGATCTGAGATTTTTTAATACATTTTTGATAAACCTACTCCCTATATCTCCAACAAATTCGGAAAACATTAGGAGCCCCACACAAAATAATGCCAAAATTAATCTTTTTTTGTTCTAAAATGATGTATAATGACGTTTGCTCTCACACAAACTTGCACATATTTTTGTGCGAGTTTTTTTATTTATGCCCATTTATAGATGGTCTATTTTATAGAAACATTGATATATCAACGTTTATCATAATTTGTTAACTATCAATTCATGACGGTTCCTTTCACAATATGCACAAACTGTGTGAAAAAAATGACGTTTCCTTTCACACAAAATTTTTTAGAGTTTTTCCCAACCCCTTGCCCCCCAAGGGATGAGCACAGGTTGTGCAACTTTGAAAATCCCTTAATAAAGGAGACCAATTCCTGTGTTTCCATTCTGCTATAATTCAAACTAGAAAAATTGACGAGAGGAGGGCCTAAAATGAAAGAATCCAGGATAAGAATTGATGGTTTTAGAATGCATCACGCCATCTTAAAAGAATTCCATTTTCTTCGTGATCAGTCGTTTGAACGCCCTCCTGCATCTGCTTATGTTGTATATTTGACCATGCTAAACCAGTTACAAGTAGAACAAAACCAACGAGGCATGCTAAAGGAATATAATCTTTCTTACTGGGCAAAGAAACTTGGAATTTCTTATTCTACCCTTTGGGGAGGAAAAAGGTTCTTAGAAGATCATCATTTTGTGAAAGAGGAAATCCACGAAGGGTTACCTGTTATCGTGTTAAAAGATGTTGATAAGTATAATACGCCTGAACTTAATGGTGTAACTCTCAATTACCTAATCATACCGCATGCCCTTTTTGAAACGAATATTTTAGCAGAATTCGTACGTACCTCGAACCCTGAAGGAATCGAACTGCTCTTATCATTACTTAACCAGTTCCGGACTGGTCTCTCTTTTAGCAAGACAGGTGAAATGGATAAAATCAAACAAGAACGGACAATGAAGACACTTAAACTTCAACTAAACAAAAATGCAAAAGGGGTTCGTAAAACCTTAAGCGTTTTAGAAGCTCTCTTTTCCATCGAATTCACAGGGATAGAGATTCGTGGCAAGCAAATATGGATAAAAAAAGCCTCCTTTTCCTTGAAGCCGGAATGCGTGGAAGAAAATACGGATGAATTCAATGTCAACGCCCTCATGGCGAAACTATCAAAGGAGCTAACTTACTTCTTTGATGGACATCAAATTAAATTTAAAGCAAGGGACCAAATTGATGTCATGATTTCCTTTAAACAGGAGGTAATGAATAAACTCAACTATCTTATGGATGAGGACTATGAAAGCTTCACCATACGTGATCGGTTCATGAAAAATTTCTTTTTACAAACAATGGATCAGATAGGAATTCATATACATACAGAAAAACAACGAAAAGGGTCTTTCCATTTCTACTCGATTGGCGCCTTTTTCAGAATGGCCTTTAGAAAGTACCTCCCTGGGGCCTTAAAAAAAATTCCTTATGAACTAATCCATGAAGCCAAAATCAGAGAATACACCAAAACCGGCCAATCGCCAGAATTACACGGTGTAATTTAAATAGCTTAACCAGCCTTGTGAAAAAATAGAACATTCACAGGGCTATTCGAATATACTCAAAAAAAGTATAGAAGCGTTCCCATATAACCAAAACTTTTCCTTCCCTCTTCTGCTACAGTTTTTGGCAGAATCTATGAGAAGGATTATTTTTTTACGTCTATCACTTTCCGAATATAGCCTTGTGTAATAGTGGATATTTAAAATATCATCCTGTGTATATGTAAATATATAAAAAAAAGACCTGTGTATATGTGACTTCATTTACATTCTATATGTGGGAAAGTGGAAACTCTGTTATAACAACACTTAAAAATGGCTAGAACTCTTGTCCCTCAAGGGATATACCTAACAATTGAAAAATGCCTATTAGTTCTGTTTATTTTATTAAATATGTTTTCTCTATTAAATATGCTTTTTTTATTAAATATGTTTATTTACGAAATAAAATCAGGTCAAACAAAATTATTAAATATAAGGTTAATATGAATAATATA